>JAACFN010000159.1 GCA_009937455.1 Verrucomicrobiaceae bacterium
CGCCATGGATATCATTACGGTCAAAGGCTGGGTGCGCACCCGCCGTGATTCCAAGGACTTCTCCTTTTTGGAAATGAATGATGGCAGCTGCCTTGCTAACATCCAGTGCATTGCCGATACAGGCATCCCCGGCTACGAGGATGTCACCAAGATGACCACTGGCTCTGCCGTTGGCATCACTGGTAAGCTGGTGGAATCACCCGGCAAGGGACAGCAGTGGGAAATCCATGCTACCGAGATAGAACTCATTGGCGAGGCCCCCGCCGACTACCCCCTCCAGAAAAAAGGCCACACCGCTGAGTTCCTGCGCTCCATCGCCCACCTGCGCCCGCGCGCCAACCTTTATGGCGCCCTCTTCCGCATGCGCTCCCGTATGGCTCAAGCCGCGCACCGGTTTTTTGACGAACGTGATTTCACCTACGTGCACACCCCGATCATCACCGACTCCGATTGCGAAGGTGCCGGAGAAATGTTCCGCGTCACTACGCTGGACCCCAGCCAAGCTGGGGCCCAGAAATTTGAAAATGATTTCTTTGGCAAAGCCACCTACCTCACTGTCAGCGGCCAACTCGAAGGCGAGGCCTTTGCCACTGCCCTCTCCAACATCTACACCTTCGGCCCCACCTTCCGTGCAGAGAATTCTCATACCAGCCGCCACGCCTCCGAGTTCTGGATGATCGAACCTGAAATGGCGTTCTGTGATCTCGAGGGCGACATGGACCTCGCCGAGGAATTCACCAAATACCTAGTCGATGATACCCTCAAGAACAACGAGGGCGACCTCGACATCTTTGCCCGCTTTGTCGACAAGGGCCTCCTAGAAAGGCTTCGTTTTGTCTCAGAAAAACCCTTTCAGCGCGTCTCCTACACCGAAGCCGTAGAAATCCTTGAAAACAGCGGCCAGAAATTTGACTACCCCGTCTCCTGGGGCGTCAACCTGCAATCCGAACACGAACGTTTCCTCACCGAGCAACACTTCAAATGTCCCGTCACGGTTTATAATTACCCGAAAAGCATCAAGCCTTTTTACATGCGCACCAACGAGCCGGACAGCGAAGGCCGACTCACCGTCACCGCTATGGACCTGCTTGTGCCTGGCATCGGCGAGATCATCGGTGGTGCCCAACGTGAGGAACGCATCGATATTCTTCGTGCCAATATGCAGGAAGATGATCTAAGCCTCGAGGACTACAGCTGGTATCTTGACCTGCGTAAATATGGTAGCTGCCCACATGCGGGCTTCGGAATGGGCTTTGAGCGCATGCTTATGTTCGTCACCGGTATGAAAAACATCCGCGATGTGCTGCCCTTTCCAAGAACTCCTGGACATTGTGAATTTTAACCCCGCTAAGGACTCTCTTTTTGAGTTCTGTAAAAAAGCCTGTTCATCCTGAAATTCCTGTCTAAAAAAACATCATGATCGTTTCTCCAAAAATCCGCGGTTTCATCTGCACGACCTCACATCCAGACGGCTGCGCTGCCAACGTCCAGGAACAAATCAACTTCGTCAAATCTCACCCTAAAATTGAAAACGGCCCCAAGAACGTTCTCGTCATTGGTGCCTCTGCTGGCTACGGCCTGGCTTCACGCATTGTTCCCGCATTTGGCTCGGGGGCCAACACCCTGGGTGTCTTCTTCGAAAAGCCCGGCACGGAGACTCGCAGCGGCTCAGCGGGTTGGTATAACTCAGCGGCATTCGAAAAAGCGGCCACCGCTGAAGGTCTGTTTGCCAAGTCACTCAATGGCGACGCCTTTTCCCACGAACTCAAAAAACAAGCCGTCGACATCATCAAAAACGAGATGGGCGGCAAGGTCGACCTGATCGTCTACTCACTCGCCTCCCCTCGGCGCACCGACCCCGACACCGGAGAAGTCTTCAAATCCGTGCTCAAAACCACAGGCGGCGATTACACCAACAAAACCCTCAATACCGATAAAGGAGAAGTCTCCGAAGTCACCATTGGCGCTGCCACTGAAGAGGAAATCGCCGATACCGTGAAAGTCATGGGCGGAGCAGACTGGGAGCTCTGGATCGATGCACTCGCAGATGCCGATTGCCTTGCCGAAGGTGTCAAAACCGTCGCCTACTCCTACATCGGCCCCAAACTCACCTGGCCTATCTACACAGACGGCACCATCGGCTGCGCCAAAAAAGACTGTGAGCGCGCCAGTGCTGCCATCAACGCCAAACTCAGCGCATCCCTCGGTGGCTGTGCTTACGTCTCAGTCAACAAAGCCCTCGTCACTCAAGCTTCTTCAGCCATCCCTGTGGTTCCTCTCTACATTTCCATTCTTTACAAAGAAATGAAGGCCAAGGGCATCCACGAAGGCTGCATTGAACAAATCCAACGCCTGATGGCCGATCGGTTATACTCTGAAGACCTTCAGCTTGATGAAGACGGACGCATCCGTGTTGATGACTGGGAAATGCGTGACGATGTGCAAGCGTCTATTGCCGATGCGTGGGAAAAAATCTCAAACGACAACTTCAATGAGCTAGCCGACTTCCAAGGTTACAAGGATGACTTCTTGAAACTCTTCGGCTTCGGCCTGGATGGCGTCGACTATGAAGCGGACACCGACCCCGAAACCTCACCACCGTCGCTGAGCTAACAAGTCACAGGGCTCATTGACGCACTCGACCGATAAACGCTAAAAACCCAACCAAACGCCAACTAAGCATGAAACCCGTGACCACCCTACGCCTCTTTGCCATCGTCCTGATTGCATCGGCGGCCTGTTTCTTCTCCTCGTGTGGGGAGAAGGAAACGCCAGAGACTGAAACCGCCACCGAAGCAGCGAATGCCGTTGCAGCAGATGCCTCAGTTACTGAAAAAGAGACGGTGCAGCAAGACAGCCCTGAGAGTCTTACCGATGAATTTGTTCTACAAATGGACTTATCTCTGGATGCTATGCTCGCAGCCAAAGACAAGGCCACCGCGGACGAGGCCAGCAAAAAGATCTTCAGTATCGGAGATAATATTGTAGCCATCGCAGCACGCCTCGACAAACTTGAGACATCCAGCGAGGAGGAAAAACGCCAGCTGCTCGACAAAAGTGAAGTGGCTTTCAAACTCTTTATTCAGAAAGCAAATTCCCCCGCTATGGGAGACATCCTCAATGACCCAGAAATCCTCCAAGCATTGGCTCCTGCTAGAGAGCACTTCAGCAGAAGCATGCAGAAATTCGGTATCGTATTTGCGCGCTTCAGTAATAGTTCGGCAGAAGCTCCAAACCAAGAAACACCAGCATCTGAATAGCCGTTGCGTGCATCACTCACCTTATACCGCATGGCCCATCAGCTCTGCGGTATTTTTTTAGATAGCCGATCTGCCTTACTCCATCGCGTTTTTCAGGGAGACCCGCTGGATGAGTGGCAGCATATTGCCCATTTATAGCCTTCCCATCAGCCAATCAGACCGCTACACAACCAGCACGTCATCTACAACCTATACGCTATATAACTATGAAACCAGTTACCAACTTACGCCTATTATCCGTCATCACCCTCGCATCATCATCGCTCTTTTTTTCCGCTTGTGAGAAAAAAGCAGCTGAGTCTACCGAAGGTGCCCAAGCCGAACAAGCCGAGCAAGCTGTCGACACCCTGGACAGCCTCACTGATGAGCTCATTGTCCAGTTAAACCAATACGCTGACATCGTTCTTACAGTAAAGGACACTGCCACTGCAGAAGAAGCCGTTACTAACCTTAATACCGTAGCCGATGCCATCACCGCAATCGCAGCCCGCCTCGATAAGATCGAAATGCCTGACGAAGCTGCCAACATTGCCGTAGACGAAAAAATGAAAACGGCAAGCATGGCAATCAAACAAAAGATGCAGACCGTAGGCGAGATCATGTCCAACCAAGAAGTTGCCGCCATCCTTATTCCCGCCCTACAGAATTTCGGTAAGCGCATGGCAGAGCAGGAAAAAGTATTTATGCGTTTTGGCAGCCAAAAAAATAAAGCTCCACAACAGCAGCCAGCTCCTACTGAAACCCCAGCTCCTGCTGCTGAAGCCCCCGCAGCAGAAACTGCTGCTCCAGCCGCTGAGACCGCAGCACCAGCTACCCCAGCCCCTGCTGCGGAATAGCCGGCTTTATTTCATTCCATTCATACCGTCTGGCTTTCTTGAGCCAGGCGGTTTTTTTATGACTCTGTTTGGCTTTTCATCACTGCTCATTGCGGTAGCATCTAGCCATGCCAGCCAAAGAACGTGCCGATGCCCTGCTTGTCTCAAGGGGCTTGTGTGATTCACGTGAGCAGGCCAAGCGGCTCATCCTTGCTGGCGAGGTCAGCACCGGCACCACGGTGGTGGCAAAACCAAGCACCAAGCTCGGCCGAGGAGGGCTTAAGATTGAAGGCGCGCTGGACACCTTTCACATTGATCCAACTGGCATGACTTGTCTGGATGTTGGTGCCTCCACTGGTGGTTTTACCGACTGCCTGCTCCAATACGGTGCCACTAAAGTTCACGCTGTCGATGTTGGCACCAATCAACTCGTCTGGAAGCTACGCAATGACCCACGAGTTATCGTCAAAGAAAAATTCAATGCCCGCTACATGACTCCGGCGGATATCGGCGACCCCATTGACCTCGCCGTTACCGATGTATCCTTCATCTCCCTTACTAAAATTCTCCCATCGATGTTCTCTTGCCTGAAACCTGATGGCCAGATCGTCTGCCTGATCAAACCCCAGTTTGAGCTTGATCGTGAGGATATCAGCAAAGGTGGCATTGTCAGAGATCCAGAGCTACACCAACGAGCCGTGGATAAAATCCATCACTTTGTCACCGAGGAACTAGGCCACACCTGGATTGAATATATCGACTCCCCGATCAAAGGAACCGAGGGTAATCGTGAGTTTCTCGCTTGGCTGCGCCCATAGAGAAACGCCAGACGCCCTTCACAGCTTCCCCAGAAGCTGGGCTACGGGCAGCCCTACGACATTGTCATAATCCCCCCGCACTTGTTCAATGATCATCTCCCCATGCTCCTGCACAGCGTAAGAGCCGGCTTTATCCATGACATCTACCTTGGACATATAGTCTCTGATGATTTCCTCGCTCAGCTTTTTAAACACCACCTCCGTGATGGTGTGAAAGCTGTCCACCTTACCTGCACGCGCAATGCAAACGCCAGTGCAGACTTGATGTGTTCTACCTGAGAGGCGCATCAGCATCGCCTCGGCCTCTTCCTTGCTGTGGGGCTTCCCCAGAGGTGTTTGATCAATATAGACTAGCGTATCTGCTCCGATAACCGTCGCCTTCGGATGATCCTGAGCTACGGCCAGTGCTTTCAATCTAGCATTTTCCTCGCACAATTGATCAAGTGGCATGTGCTCATCATGCAACTCCTCAGCGGGCGATGGGATCACATCAAACTCAAGTCCCACCTTCTGGAGCATATCACGCCGGCGAGGTGAACCGGACGCAAGGATAAGTCGATCATTCACCTTGTTATCAAGCTGCAGATCTGAGCAGAGCAACAAGCACCCCCTGAATCACCAATTCATGAGCCGGCACCAAATCAGGGTAATTTTCATTCTCTGCCTGGAGATAGGGCCTGCCGTTATCAACCACATAGCGCTTGAGCGTCGTTTCGCCATCAATGAGAGCAGCAACAACGTCTCCCTTGCGGGGTTCGCGGAATTCTAAAACCACCGTATCACCATCACAAATGTGAGCATCAATCATGGAATCACCACGGACCTTGAGGGCAAAGGTGCGGGCATTGCCACGTAAACCAAGTGAACGGATATCGATTGAAAGACAGCCTTCTTTCTCTGTATCCACATCCTGGGCCATGCCTGCAGCAATGCTTCCATACACTGGGATATCGACGATTTCCTCTCGCTCCATCTCTTCGGGGAAGCCAATACCGCAGGCTTTATTCGCCTTTCTGACAATAACCCCTTTTTTCTCGAGGGCCCTGAGGTGGCTTATGGCTGCCGTCTGACTGGCAAAATTGAAATGACGCTGAATATCACGCGTCGAGGGCATGTAGCCTTCTACACGATGTGTTTCCTTGAGGTAATCGATCACCTCCTGCTGACGTTTGGTAAGTTGGATGTTGGACATAGTGGTAAACGTAATATGGGACTAAATGTGGGACTAAATTTGGGGCTCGATATGAGGCTAGATATAGGATTGATCAAGCGGCACCAGCGTCTACTAATGGCTGTATGAACACTGTTCTCTGGAACATTAATAGATGACTGCAAGAATGCAAAGCAAAAAGTCATCACGAATTTGCTTTCCTTGAGCCGCTGTAATAGTTAATTTTAGTGTAATACTTAATATGAGCGAAGAATTTAACTCTCCCCAACTCCCCGCCTCAGGACTCCTCACTGGACTTGATGAAACTGATCGTTTGGCACTCAGCACCTACGGAGACTTCATTCCCGTTCACGCAGGCCAGCTTCTTATTGAGGAGGGGCACCAGCAGGACTCACTTTACTTTGTCATTTCCGGCACACTCCATGTTCATACCGACAAGGATGACAAACGCACTCTGATTACCCGCATTGGCCCCGGCGAGAGCATTGGTGAAATCAATCTATTTGATCCCGGCACGGCAAGTGCGTCTGTCACCGCCCAGTCATTTGCACAAGTCTGGAAAGCGACTCGCCGCGATTTTGAAGCTTTCGTCCAAGCCTACCCCGAGGTGGGCGAGCATATACTCGTCGCCCTTGTAGGCGAGCTCAGCAGGCGCATTCGTTTTTTAAATGGAAAACTCATCGCAATGGAGGTATCTTACCAAGAATTGTGGAGTTGAACCATATCGGCAGCTAAACTCAAAAGTCCGTCACCACTGACAAGTTCCCTACATAACGGCATTCGCATCAATGATTGAACTACTTAACATCCACCCCCAATGTGTGACTGGTGCTTTGTGGCTCTTTCTTGCCCTGGCTATTGGCCACGCCGTTGCCGATTTCCCACTCCAAGGGGTATTTCTTTCAGAAACAAAAAACCGAAACCACAAGCTATCCCAAGATTTGAACACCAAAAGCCCACAGGGGGTTTGGAATTGTGGCGCTGTATGGCTAATCACTGGTTCGGTTGTTCTCGGGCTGGCCGAATTTTTTCTGCATTGGATCATTGATTTTGCTAAATGTGAAAACTGGGCTGGGTTTAATACGGACCAATTCCTCCACTATGGTTGCAAAATCATCTATGTCGCACTGATCTATTATGGTGTCGTCAGTATTTGATCGCGGGTGCGCATCAAATCCGCAGCATAATGTCGGCACAAAAAAACAGGAGCTCCAAAGGGAACTCCTGTTTTAAAATAAGGTATTGATCGATTCCTGACCTAGCCCGCAGCAACGGCTGCACGGATAAGCTCGAGGAAGCTTTGTGGCTCCAGGCTAGCTCCACCGACGAGGCCTCCGTCAATATCAGGTTGAGCAAGCAGTTCGCCAGCATTGTCTGCCTTCATGCTGCCGCCATACTGAATGCGGATCTTCTCTGCCAGCTCACCGCTGTATAGGTCTGCAATAACAGAACGAACAAACGCATGGGCCTCTTGGGCCTGCTCTACCGTTGCTACAACCCCTGTACCAATGGCCCATACAGGCTCGTAAGCGACCACAATTTCCTTCATATCCTTGTCGTCGATACCGGCCAGCCCTTCTGTAATTTGGCTACGGAGAACTTCTTCAAGTTTACCAGACTCACGTTGATCGAGAGTCTCACCAATGCAGAAAATAGGCTTCAGGTTGGCGGCGCGGGCTTTTTTGACCTTAGCGTTAATCACTGCATTTGTATCACCGTAAAGGGTGCGCCTTTCGCTGTGGCCGATGATGACATAACGGACAAAAAGCTCTTTGAGCATCATGGTGCTGACCTCACCCGTGTAGGCTCCACTGTCGTGCTCAGATACATTCTGAGCTGCAATAGATACACCGGAATTGGAATGGAGAGCACTCACTGCTGCAGGAATGCTGACGTAAGGAGGTGCAATGACCACATCAGCTTCATCAGTGATGTTGTCGAGTTGGCTCGTGAAGGTGGAGAGGAAATCCTCGGCTTCTTTAGGGCCGATGTTCATCTTCCAGTTGGCTGCAATGATTGGTTTACGCATAGTGTTGTTGGGATTAGAGAGTTGATTAGAAATTAAAATGGGGGATGAGAGAAGCGCGTGTCCGAAGAGACGCTTATTTGTTGGTGAGGGCGGCTACACCTGGTAGCACTTTTCCTTCGAGAAGTTCGAGCGAGGCGCCACCACCTGTGGAGATGAAATCAAAGTCGTCTGGGTTTCCGAACTTCTTAACGGCTGTGACCGAGTCACCTCCGCCAACGATGGTCAGCGCGGGTGATTCCGCTACCGCCTTGGTGAGAGCCTTGGTGCCTGCGGCAAAATTGTCCATCTCAAACACACCCATGGGGCCGTTCCAGAGAACCGTCTTGGCATTAGCTACGATCTGGCAGAAATCACTGATCGCCTGTTCACCGATATCGATACCTTCCCAATCATCTGGGATCTCGCCCCCTTCTCCATAAACTGCCGTAACCTTGGTTTCGGCATCTGGAGAAAATTCTTGGGTAATTCTTGTATCTGCGGGAAGGTGGAAATGAATCCCCCTTGTCTTTGCAAGCTCGAGAATTTCAAGTGCTAGCTCGAGGCAATCGTTTTCAACAAGTGACTTGCCAATCTTGTAACCCTGCGCCTTGCGGAAGGTGTAGGCCATGGCACCACCAATGATAAAAGTATCGGCCTTATCCATCATCGCTTTGATGACCTGGATTTTATCTGAAACCTTGGCTCCACCCATGATGGCGACAAAGGGCTTCTCGGGAGATTCAAGTTTGCCCTCAAGAAACTCAAGCTCGCGCTCGATGAGCAAGCCCATTGCACTCTGGGCAACATGGTGGGTTACACCCTCGGTAGAGGCGTGCGCCCGGTGCGCTGTGCCAAAGGCATCATTGACAAAAATCTCCGCATTCCCAGCCAGAGCACGGGCAAAATCGGCATCGTTCGCCTTTTCCTCGGCGTAAAAACGAGTGTTTTCAAGAAGCAAGACCTCACCAGACTGCAGTGCAGCCCGGGCAGCCTCAGCCCCGCCACCGATACACTGATCAGCAAAGGCAATCTCTTTGCCCAACAACTCACCCAGACGCGCCGCGGCAGGACGCAGTGAATACTTAGGATCCGGCTCACCCTTCGGGCGTCCGAGGTGTGAGCAGAGAGTCAGCTTGGCGCCGCCATCAAGCAGGTGCTTGATACTTGGCAGTGCTGCCACAATGCGGGTATCATCGGTGATCTCACCGGAGTCATTGAGAGGCACGTTAAAATCGACACGCATCAAGACGGATTTACCACTGAGCTCAAGGTCGCGAATACTAAGTTTGGCCATATTGTATTAGGGTAAGTAAATTTGAGAAAAAAAGCGGGGAAAGTTTCCCTCCCCCGCCTTTGATAAAGTGTCCGTTGAATTAGGCACCCAGGAGGGCTAAGCCGTCAGCAGCGCGGCAGGAATAACCCCACTCGTTGTCATACCATGAACAAACTTTAACGAAGTTGCCATCGTTGACCATGGTGAGGTCTGCGTCGAAGATAGAACTGTGAGGATCACTGACGATGTCCTGAAGAACCAGTGGATCTTCAGAGTAGTGAAGGATATCTTTCATGGGTCCCG
>JAACFN010000160.1 GCA_009937455.1 Verrucomicrobiaceae bacterium
CGTATGGCTCACTCATCGCCTACGCCTGTAATCAAAAAAAATCTCTTACCCCCATCTTTCTCCCCGACTTGATGGAGGACAAGGAAAACGCCAAAGGCTACATGGGGCACGATCAATTCGCCATCGGTGAAGGCGCCTTGCTACGTCGTTTTCCACTCTATCACCAGGCTGACTCCAATAACAAACCCAGTGGTAAGACTCGTCAGCTCCAATATAAACTCAAAGCTGGTGAAGCGGGATGGATCTTGCGACTAGACAGGAGCATCGATTATTGAGTCCTAGATTCCCATCCCTAATAACGCGGGATTCTTGTCGGGTAGTGGGTGAGTAGGAGGCGGAAAGTATCTCCATAATGTCCTCAGAATGTCCCCAGAATAAATAGCTCACTTCAACAGCACGTCATAACCCATTGATTATGATGGAGCCGCTGGCCGGAATTGAACCGGCGACCTATTCATTACGAGTGAATTGCTCTACCCCTGAGCTACAGCGGCCTTGACCCTTGGAGGGCATGACTGGAGTTTATTTATCACAGAAAAGCCCGGTGGCAAGTCCAAGAATAGAGGCTGCGAGGACGGCTCGACAAAGAGCCGTGCATTGACTAATTTCTTCTGCGTGAGCCCATCCCTCCATGCTGATTTTCTAGCGCAGTCAAAAAAACGGCGTTATCTACTTGGGATCTCTGGAGGGCGAGACTCTGTAGCACTGCTGCACCTACTGCTGGACGCCGGCTATAGGAATCTGGTTCTGTGCCACCTCAATCATAGCTTACGTGGCCGCGCCTCAGGACAGGATGCTGCACTGGTTCGTAGGCTTGCTAATAAATACAACCTGCTGAGCGAAACAGATCGAGTCAACGTGCCCGAGCTTATGCTGCAAAACGGAGGTAGCATGGAGCTGGAGGCCCGCAATGCCCGGCATCAGTTCTTTGCTGGCTGCGCACGGAAATTCCGCTGCAGCCGCATCCTACTCGCGCACCATGCCGATGATCAGGCTGAGACTATTTTATTTAACCTACTGAGAGGGTCCTACGGTTTGAAGGGAATGCATTTCAGTAGCATTCATCAGGTGAATGGCAAAGAGCTGCAGCTGCTGCGCCCACTGCTCGAAACAACCCGAGAGGACATTAATGACTATTTGGCAGCTCAAAAAATCTCATTCCGTGATGACGCCAGTAATGCTGAGGCTATTACAACGCGTAACCGACTCCGTCTTGAGGCCATCCCACTGCTCAATGATATCTTGGGCCGCGAAATCCGCCCCGCTATTTTAAAAGCCGCTGTGGCTTCGCAAGCCCAGCAACAGGCTATTGCAAGCACCTTGGAATCAATGCAACTTCATGATCCACAGGGCCGCCTATTTTATCCAAAAATAGCCAAGCTCTCCCCCGCCCTGCAGTCGAGCGCTATTCATAGCTATCTGAAAGCACACGATGTTTCCGATATCACACAGGAGCTTTTGTCTAGATGCAACAGCCTGATTACCGACCCATCAATCGCAAAAGTCAATTTGCCAGGTGGCAGATTTCTCCGGCGTAGAGAAAAACGGATTTTCATCAGTTAAAGTATCATGCGTATCATCATCCAGCGGGTCTCAGAAGCCAGTGTGCGTATTGAGGAAAATGTCTCAGCTCAGATTGGCCCCGGCCTCCTGATCCTGCTTGGCATCATTGAGGGAGATACCCAGGAGGATATTGACTGGCTGGTAGGCAAGATAACCCGCCTGAGAATCTTTGCGGATGATGATGGTAAAATGAATAAGTGTCTCCAGGACATTGATGGGCAGCTACTCGTTGTCAGCCAGTTCACTCTCCATGCCAGCACAAGAAAGGGAAACAGGCCATCGTTCATCAAAGCGGCTCGACCAGAAACGGCTATTCCTCTCTACCAGGCATTTCTGCAGACGGCACAGGATGTGATGGGGAAAGCCTGTGCTGCGGGTGAATTTGGTGCCGATATGAAGGTCAGCTTGGTCAACGATGGACCGGTTACGATCATGATGGATAGCCAGCTCAGAGAATAGCAGCGCCTCTCTCGTTATCACATCGTCACTGCTATTTTTTCAAGCGCAACGCCGTGCCACAGTAGGTGCAATAGAACCACTTATAGACAAGGAGCTGCAAAGCCGTCGGCAAGATATAGCCGATGCCTTTTACGTGATGGGCCTTTTTGTGCTTGATGCATTTTTTAGGCATTAAAGGAGGTTGTCGACAAACAACACAACGCGCTCTGGTGCCAAAATAAACGTAAGTGGCAGCCGTAATGATGAGCAATAACAATAAACCCATCACCCACCCCATGACCACCCCTGCCTCTAAGTTCGTTCTGTAGAAAAACAAGCCCAGCAAAGACGCAATATTAATAACTAAGATCGCGACAAAGAGGATGGCCGTCACTGCCGCAATACGAACGGTCTTCACCTGAGTATGAAAGACACCTTTGATGAATTTTCGGGACCTTGAGTCAACTCCTTGATTTAACTCCTCGGATAAGGTCACAGCCTCTTTCTGTGGCCCTCGGTCAAGCGGTTTTACATACTGAACCGTTGAGTCTAAATCATCAAAATTCCGAATACGGGAAGAATTGAGCCCCGCACGCTCAACCTCATCTTTACGGAATAGTGAGTCAGCCCGGCCGAGGGTTGTCATGATGTTAATTTTCACATCATC
This sequence comes from Verrucomicrobiaceae bacterium, assembly GCA_009937455.1. Classification (GTDB taxonomy): domain Bacteria; phylum Verrucomicrobiota; class Verrucomicrobiia; order Verrucomicrobiales; family Akkermansiaceae; genus Oceaniferula. The sequence goes on from JAACFN010000160.1 coordinate 2,669, forward strand.
CTCACACTGATTGAGTAATATTCCATCAGTGATATCATCCATCGAGAGGTCCTCATCAGCCATAAGCAGTGGATCAAGCGGCTCGGCCACAGGAGACAAGCTCAGCATTTGCATCATGTCCGTGTCCTTCTCAAAGTTGACAAGTTCTCGTTTGGCTGGCTTTTTTGGGGCTGGCTTTTTTTTAGCTGACTTTTGCTTTTCACTCGTTCCAGCTTCCGAATCATCGCTCTGAGCACCTTGCCCCTTGCCGCTATTTTTCTTTGCTGCTTTCTCAGAACTAACTTTGCCCGCAGATTCATCCTGCTCATTTGCCAGCTTTAGCCATTTCTTAAGAATAGACTCAGAAGGATCGTCTGGCATGATTTCGAGAACCTTGTTGGCCTTAACCAGCTCCGCAATGAGACTCTTTACATCCGCGTCCCTGAGGTCGGACACGTCGAGATACCCCAGTGCCTCGAGGAGTTCAATGGCCTTGGCGGGAATGCCCGATATGGTGTCTAATTTTGGCATATCAATAGTGATACAGAAATTGTAACAGTAACGCAGATTAAGGTAGCAAAGTCTATGTTACTGGCAAGCAGCTTATCGCCGCCCCTTCATATCTGTAACATCAGCCCAGTGATGCGCGCATTTCCTCTAGCTGCTCAAGCTTCTGCGCCCACTCATCTCTGCGTTCTTTTTCTCGATCAACGAGCTCAGTTGGTGCTCGGTCGACAAAAGCCTTGTTACTTAGCTTACCATCACATTTTTTCACCTCGGCCTCAACCTTAGCGATCTCTTTACCTAGGCGAACTTTTTCCGCGTCGACATCAATCAACCCTTCAAGAGGCATATAAACTTCACCGACATCGGTCACCGCAGCAGGCGTTCCTTTGGCAGCGTCATAGCCATCCAGGATCTCCACATCACCTCCAGCCAGAAGCCCGAGAACATCGGTCTCCTCGGCCAGCCATGATTTTGATTTGATAATGATGAATTTTACATCCTTGCGGGTGGCTACATTATATTCAGCCTTCAGGTTACGCATACGCCCTGCCGTTGTATAAACGGCATCTGCCTTTGATGACGCCTCCGTGTCACCGGTGACAAGTGGCTCCGCTGGATACACTTTCTGCATGATGAACTCCCCCTCAGCCACATAAGCCATGCGCACAGAGAGCTCTTCGGTGATGTGCGGCATATATGGGTGCAGTAACTGAAGATAACGGCTCATGACCGCATCAAAAACAGCAAGTGTTACCTCGCGAGCTTCAGTGGTAGCAGTGTCGCGCAAGTCCCCTTTTACCGCCTCAAGGAATTTATCACAAAACTCACTCCAGAGAAAATCGTAAAGCTGCTGACCAACGTCATTGAAGCGGTAGTCAGCATAAGACTTCGCGAGATTGATTGAAAGCGCATCAAGCTTGCAGGCGATGTCAAGGTGGTAGGGACGTAGACCCTCGCTCGGCATGCTGCCGTCTTCAGGCACTTCAGAGCCGCTCGCCATCTGACGAAATCGGCATGCGTTATAGAGCTTGTTGGCAAAGTTTCTTCCTTCAGCAACGAGTTGCTCGTCAAACCTAACATCGGTCCCCACAGGTGCTGTGCGCATCAACCCAAAGCGAAGCCCATCAGCACCATATTGATCCATCAGGTCAATCGGGTCAGGCGAGTTACCTAAGGACTTACTCA
>JAACFN010000013.1 GCA_009937455.1 Verrucomicrobiaceae bacterium
ACCGTGGCAGGTTCGGAGGGTTTGCTCTGGCGCGAATGAACGTCTCAGTCCCCGGTCGTGGGACTCCCCTGTCGTTGGCATCAATCTGATCCCAGAGAGCCGATAATCAAGGACGAATTTTGTCTGGGCCCAAAAGAGCGGTGCAATCTGCGATGGTGTGTTTGGTGGGTGAATTCTTGGTGGCAAACCGAGGGTTTGTGTGTAAAGTGAAGTCCAAGTAGATGGCGAGACGGAATCGGAAATATATTTTAAACGCTGCTCTGTGTATGGCATCAAGCTTTACGGCATGTTTTTTGGCGGTGTTTGGTCTGCTTGTTATCACGATGAGTGTGGGCAGTTTGTCTGCCCAAACAAACGACGAAGTGAGTGCCAACCTGGTGGCAGAGAGTGGCGACGCTGCAGAGCGGGAGGCTGCTTTAGCGGTGACACCGCCTGATATTACCGATTCCTCTGGCTTGCCTAATTCTGAGGCGGCTCCTGTTAATGGTTTTGGTATCGAGGGTTCTGTGACGGGGCGGAAGGATGCCAGAACGATGAGTTTGGCCATTCCAGCTCCAAGGGGGCAAATTACAGATCGTCACGGTGAGCCTTTTGCCCAGACCCGAGTGGTGTGGTATCCGGCACTCGAGTATGGTCAGTTTGAAAAAGCTGATCGTGATTATGTGATCGAATGGGCGCGCAAACGTATCGAACAGGCGAATCAGATTTTTGGTATCCAATGGCAGGTCTCGGACGAGGCTCTTTGGCAACACTACCGCCATCGAAGGTGGTTGGCGATGCCCGCAAGCCACGTTGTGGATGAGGAGAGAAAAAAAGAATGCGAAGGGCAGCTCATGAATGGCTTGATTCTGCACCCTGTTTATCTGCGCCATTACCCGCACGGGAAATCAGCGTCGCATATTATTGGCTATACCGGTAGTGCAGGTAAGCTTGAGAAAGGGCCTATCAATTATGGTGATCCCATTTTTGAGAGAGCGGAGGGAAGGTCCGGTTTGGAAAAGATCTTCAACAAAGAGCTGTCTGGAAAAGATGGTTTGTTACGCGAGGATTACGATGTCGATGGCAGCTTGGTGTTCAAGAAATACGAGACCCGTCCGGTTCCAGGTGGAAACGTGGTGACGACCCTTGATCTAGGTTGGCAGAATCAGGCGGAAGCGGTGCTCGAGAAATATTGTGAGCGTGGTGCTTTTGTTGTGCTGGATATTCATTCGGGTGAGGTGATGGCGATGGCATCAAGACCTTGTTTCGATCTGAACGATTTTATTCCCTATATTAGTAATGAAAAATACAAGGAGCTACGTGAGGATCCTGGCAAGCCACTGTTTGGCCGTGCCTTTCAGGGTGGGTATCCGCCAGCATCAACATTCAAGCCGATCGTCGCAGTAACTGCCCTCAGTAATGGCGAAGTGCATGAGTTTAGCCTGATTGATTGCCCCGCACAATTTCAGGTTGGTAATAAGGTGTTTCACAATTGGTCGAAAGAGCCTGAGGGCTTCATTGATGTGAAGAGGGCAATCGCAAGATCCTGTAACCCGTGGTTTTACCAGGTGGGTATTCAGACAGGGCCGATGGCTTTCCTATCAGTGGCAAGGCGTCTTGGCTTTGGATCGAAGACGGGTCTACCTCTAATCGGTGAGACGGAAGGACTGGTGCCCACCAACGAATGGATGATCAAAAATCACAATCGTAAAATGTTGGATGGCGACACAGCAAACCTGTCCATTGGTCAGGGTGTGATACTGGCATCTCCCTTGCAGGTGGCTCAGGCGATGGCGGGGCTGGCCAATGGTGGTGCCTTGCCGAAGCTTCAGCTCGTTAAGCAGGTGCAGAGTGTCAATGGCCGTGTATTGGTCTCGACCGAGCCTGAGCGTCGTAATTTTCTCAATCTAGACCCTAATGCTGTTAGTGTGGTGCACGAGGGCATGATGCAGGTGGTGAATGCGGGCTATGGTACGGGTCAACGTGCTAGGCTAAGTTATGCCATTTTATGTGGTAAGACTGGAACAGCGCAGTGGGGGCCAGAGTCAGAGGAGCAGCGGCTTGCTTGGTTTGCTGGTTTCTTTCCTCTGGAAAATCCGCGTTATGCTTTTGCAGCTCTCTATGAGGGTAAGCCAGGGGAGAAGCTGAGCGGTGGTCGCAAGGCGGCTCCGATGGTGAGCTCATTCTTCGAACACTTTAAAAAAGAGATCAAGAAATCGATCACACCTCCGCCGAGAGCTATGGTTATCGAGGAAGAGGAAGGTTTTGATGTGCGCTTTCTGGGGGACGGCTCGGCACCGCGAGCGATTCCAGTCGACGAGGAGCTAGATCAAGGCATTGTGCCTGCGGGTGAGGACCCTCGACCTTTAAGGGCGATCCCAGTGGAGGATGATGAAGCTTTTTTTATTGATGAAATTCCACTTAATACCAATGGTCAAAGACCACTGCGCGCGGTGCCTGTCGAGGAGGAGTAGCCTGAGCACCAGTGCAATACGGCTAATTGGCTAGATCATAGAACTCATGAACGAGGAAATCCCACCCGCTAATTCAGCTGAGCCAGCTAAATCACCTAAGAGCTTGGTCTTAGGTAAGCACCCGCATATTGCGAAGTTCGTGGCTCTTTTGTTGACGGGGTTAGCTGCGGTGATTCCGACGGTGGGTACACTTTGGCTGTTAGTGGTGATTTATAAAATCCTCATGCGGGTCGGCGATGAGTTGCTGCAGCTCGGGTTGAGGGGGATCAACCTGATGAGAGGTGGTCCGGACTTGGTGTCTGACGATTTTGCCTTTTACGGTTCTGATTTCTTGCGTTTTTTAATTCCTGTTTTTCTGTTGTTGCTGGTGGGCTTTGGGGTGGCAAATCGTCCTGGTCGCAAAATTCTTTTTTGGCTCAATGAGGGCATGAAGCGTGTGCCTTATCTGGGTGCTGTTTATTCTGCCCTGAAGCAGTTTGTAGATGCTGTGAAGAATCTAGGAGGGGAACGCAAATTTAAGAGTGTAGCTTATGTGGAATACCCTAGCCCAGGCTGTAGGTTGCTTGGTTTTGTGACGGGAAACTATCACGACACTCAGTCAGGGGAAGATGTGACAACGGTATTTATTCCGACCAGCCCGAACCCAATGACTGGCTTTACGCTCATCGTAGAGGACGTCAAAGTGGAAGACAGGCTGGCCTGGTGGCTCCGGAATCTTTCCGAGAGGAAGGTTGAGCGCTTGAAGATGTTGCTCGGCAGGCTCGTTGATCTGTTGATCGTGGGGCTGACCCGCTTTTTTTAGCTGACATTAGTGTTCATTTTAGTAAAGTTACACACATGTTAAGTAAAAATACGTTGGTCATGGTCGCCACCATCCTTGTATCCGTGGTGATTGGTTTCTTTTTGGGAAAGATAAAGACTGCCGATGATGGTGGTGTCACGTCTGATTCAGGTGCAGCCAATGCTTCTGCTGATGCGGGTCAAGCTCAACAGACGGGCGGCCAATCCGGTGAGCAATCCGGTGAACAAGCCAAGGGCATGAGCGCCACGGAGTTAGCCAAACTAAAAAGTGTTCCAGAAACGATCGAATCTCCTCAGGGAGATTTTACCTTGGTGACTGTTATTGAGGGTGAGGAGCAAAACCGTTTTTTAAGATCAAGTTTGCAGGCAGTTACTAATCAGCGTCGTAATCTTGCCATTCTTACTCAGAGGTTTAATCAAATGGACCCAAAACTTGCCCAGCAGCGCGAGCTTCTTGCTGGTGAGGTGAACCAAGTCCGCCAGGCACTGGAGCAGAACCTAAGGTTTATGGCACAGAACTTCGGCTACACTCTGGCGAACAACTATTTATTGGTTCCACACAATGCTACCTTGAGCTCAGTTGTGGGTGAGGGGGATGACCAGCTCAAAACGGTGATTCACACTTTCGCTGACTCTGAGAGTTACAAAAAATTTCAAGAGAAGACGGATGCTTACACCAAGCTGAAGCGTGATCAAGTGATGGCTTACCGTGAGACGCTTACTGAAGCTGAGAAGCAGCAGCCACTTCCCAAAATGCCTCTGACCGATGCTATGAAAAAAGCGGGCAGGGCGATGATCAAACAATACAAGTGTGACCCTGAAAGAAACTACGTTATTGAGTTTCAAAAAGCAGCGCTGTATTTCCGACCTTCCCAGCAGTAAACAACAAGCTGTCTGACTTAAGCCCTGGGCTCTAGGTCCTAGGGCTCAGCTTTCAGGAGTCAGCATGAGAGCACTCCGTTGGCTCTACGCCCTTGGCGTGTTCGTTGAGGTAGTCGGCCGCTAAGTCCTCAACTTCCATGAGCGAGGACACGGTGCAGAGGCGCTGTCTGAGTGGCTTGGCTCCGGGGAATCCTTTACAGTAGGTCATTAGGCGCGAACGCATGGCCATGATGGACTGGCGCTCGTTGCCGTAGCGGTTTGATGCTACGGCCATGCGGCAGTGGCGCACGATCATCTCCCAGCGCTCGAGGATGGGTACCGGCTCAGGCTGTTGTCCAGTGGCTAGGTAGTGCTTGGCCTCACGGAAGACCCAAGGGTTTTGCATGGCGGCTCGGCCAATCATGACGCCAGAGACGGCGGTTGTCTCACGACGGTGTTTGACATCTACTCCGGAGTGAATGTCACCATTACCGATGACGGGGACGGAGACATGGCGAGCGCAGGCGTCAATGACGTCCCAGTTCGCAAGGCCACGGTATCCTTGGGAGCGAGTGCGGCCGTGGATGGATATGGCCTGCATGCCCTCTTCTTGGAGAATGTGGCAGACGTCGGTTGCATTGATGGATTTCTCATCCCAGCCAATTCGTATTTTGGCGGTTACGGGCACTTGGTCTCCTACGGCACGAGCAACCCCTGATGCCACGCTGGCAAGTGCCTCGCAGTTTTTGAGGAGTGATGAGCCACCATTCTTGGCGACGACTTTGTTAACGGGGCAGCCAAAGTTGATGTCGATAAAGTCAGGCTGTTTCCAATCAATGATTTTCTTGGCAGCTTCACCCATGCGCTCACCGTCACCGCCAAAAATTTGGACGCCACAGGGGCGCTGCTCATCGGTGAATTCGGTGTATTTTCTGGTGCGATCATCTTGCCTGATAATGCCTTCCGCAGAGACGAACTCGGTCACCATGACATCGGCACCCAGTTCCTTGCAGATCGAACGAAATACGACGTCAGTTACCCCCGCCATGGGCGCGAGGTAGAGCGGGAACTGATCATTGGAAAACCAGGGCAGCATGACTTATTCCTCCTCGTTTGAGGAATTGACAAGGCTCTCGGTGGGCACCTCATTTTCTTCGCTTGAGGGCGGTGGCTCGGCTTCAGGGTCTGTCTCAGGCTCAGGCTCAGGCTCAGGCTCAGGCTCAGGCTCAGGCTCAGGCTCAGGCTCAGGCTCAGGCTCAGGCTCAGGCTCAGGTATGCGGCCGCCATTTTCCAATAAGATAGCGACTTCGTCTTGAACCTTCTCTACTTCACTGAGTGGGATGTTGGGGTCTTTGACAATAAAGACGTCGCCGGACTTACGGTGTTCGTAAATACGGATAATGCCTGTGGCGGTAGGTTGGCTGTCCACCTCGACGAGTTGTTTCTTGCGCTCGAGCATGATGGCGAGAATGTAGCGCACATTTTCCGTGTGCTCTTCGTCCTCCTCGATAAGACGGCGTAATAAATCCTCTGGGCTTTCCTCGGTGATCTCGACTTCCTCTTCCTTGACGGGTGCTCGGTAGATGCTTTGCCAAAAAGAGAATGGCACGGCTTGGTCCTCACTGCGCTGATCCCATGCATCGGCGCTGAAGTCTTTGCGGAGGTAACCGCTGGACTCAGGATCGGGGAAGATGGCGGTGTAGAAAGACTCGCCGTCTTCGAAGTGACGTTCAGTCACCGCACACACGTGTGCGCGTGATTTGATGGACCAGGGTTCGTGGAGAGCCATATCGGCAGTGTTTCGCTCTGCGAATCAACTTTCAAGTTTAATACGCGGGCGGATTTTTTTACTTTTCAACGACCCACTTGAGACCGTTGGCGACCATGTCGAGGTAGATCGGGTTTTTTACGGTGGAGTTATGGTGTCCCAGAGTGGTGCAGAATACTTTGGCTTTGCCGTAGGTGTTTACCCATGCCACGGGTTGAGTTCCTGCGTCTTTATCACCATTGACTCCGGTTGCTAAAACCGAGGTGCCGTCCAAAACTTTTTTGACGAAGTATAATTCGCCTTCAGTTGTCTTCCACTGCTCGGGCATGTCTTTAGTGACTGGGTGTTTCACATCGGTTTTAGTGATAGTGATTGGGATGTGACGACCGTGGCCGTGGCTATGAACACCAAGCAGTTTGTTCCATTCCTTTTCAAGAGGATTTCCAGGAAGGACAATATGGTAAGAGTGCATGGTGCAGTGCAGCCCAATAACAGGAACGCCCTGGTCGTGGTGCACTTTACAAACTCGCTTGATGAATTCTGCATCAGGTTCACGTGCGTGACAGATGTTGTATAACACAACATCGTATCCTTTGGCGAAGTCGGGACTGTCGAGATACTCTTTGGCTGCTTCTTTGGTTTTGTGGTGCAGGGTTGTCCAGGTGCTATTAACACGTTTGCTGACACCTTCTGCGATGATTACTTTTTGGTTTTCATAATCATGATGGTTCTCGCCAACGATTTGTAATACCTTGATGGGTTCCTCGCTAACTGATTCCTCGGCTTGGGCAAGAGGGGTGATGCATAGTGCGATTACGAGGGCTGATTTGATCCTGTGTTGTATCTTCATGTGGTGGTTGGTGTGGTGGTGTTAATCGTATTGATGGAATTTAGTGTCACGATAAGAGCCATTGTTGGGTTTTCAAAGAATTGTGTAACGACTTATGGATGGCGAGTGAAGTATGATCGGGCAAGGGGAAAACGAGAAAAAGAGCAGGTTTGGGTGATAGCTTTGGAGGCGTTCTGAGGTATTTGTAAGATTCCCAAATTGAGGTGGGTAAAGTATGCTAAGGTTATGTCTGCAGCAAAGGATTCAGCATCATCAGCGGAGGAAGGCTCCAAGCACAGGAGATCGCGCCTGCCAGGCTCTATATTGGCTGTTTTTGGCGGTATGACCATGTTGATGATCACGGGTGTTGGCTGCTTTTACTTTCTCTATGTGAAGGCGGCTAAGGGGCCAGTGGATATGATGGCGGAGGCTTTAAGTGGGGTGTTTGGCACGGAGGTCGTGGTTAGTGGATCGACTGCGGTATTGGCCAAATCTGAGATCGGAGAGCTTGCCCTCGTGCAACGTAAGACTCAGGCATTCACCAAGTTTCAGACTACTTGGATGGGCAGTGAAAAAACCTTAATTGTGAGGGCGGATTTTGTGGTCAAGGCGGGGTTTGACCTGAGTGAGGGAGGCCAGTGGGGCATTCTTGACGGTAAGATCGAGGGTCCCTTGCCCAGAGCTAAGGTGCTCAGTGTTGAGCCGGCAGGTGATTTTGAGGTCGTTTATGCCGAGAATGGTGCAATTAATCGCCTTAGTCCTCAGGATCATGCTCGTGCATTTAATTATCTCAAAAACCAAGCGCGGCAAGATGCTCAGCGCAGTGATATTGGCAAAGAGGCGGAGCGTGTGCTACTGCGCCGGATTAGTGACCGCATGGGGGCAGCGGGTGAGGGACTTACGTGGCAGGACGGGGTCTTGCCTTGACCCTAGTAATGGGCAGCAGTTAGCTCTAGTCCTTAAACAAGGGTAGCTCGGCCTCAAGGTTGACCTCTTTAGGTGCAGCCAAATCAAATGGACCAGCGTGAGGTGGTCGTAGCTTGCTTGCTAGGCTGACTGCCGTGATCACAATGATGGTGTCGTCATCGGTTTGACTCAATTTGCTGATATGGAGCAGAGATGCAAAGTGGGGGGTGATACCGAGCTCAAGCATGTCGCCCTTATGGAAGCCCTTGTGTGAGTCAGTGTAGGGAGTGGGGAAAATGATTTCTGCGATGACGGGGTAAGGAGATGGTTCACTGTATTCATCAGCTTGTGTATACGCGCGCATTTGCACAGCAAAGCCATCAGTAATAAAATCGTTTTCGGTGAGCTTGCGGGTTTTTGTTACCCGATAGGTTCCTTTGAGATAAGTGGAGAAGGTTTTTTCACGAAAGTTGGTCAAGTAGCTGTGAAGGAGGCTGCGGTTGATGGTTGTCAGCTCTGGCGGCGTAAATACCAGGTAGCTCTTGCGCAGTGTGGGAGCTGAATTGGCGGGGTGCTTGGGAGCAGTTTGTGAAGTGTAGGAACGTGGCACGGGCAAGCGCTCCAGTTTCTTGAGGATCTCGTAATTACGCGGTATTTCAGGGTTATTGAAGATCGAGATACAGAGTGACCAGCACAGTACAGAGAAGCAGGTAGCGAGGATAAATGCTAGAAACCACCAGAACCACGGTGGCCGGCGGTTGGCCAGACGCTCCATGAATGTTGACTTGAATTCCCGTGGCACAGTGGATGAATGGATAGTGGATTGACTGAGATGAACAATTAAAAAATAGGCAGAAGTCAAAACTACTGTTGGCTAATAAGCTCCAGTAATATTAGGGTCGCTGCGTTGGAGGCTGAACATCTCGAACAGATGAAGCTTTATTACTATGTCTAAAATCCAAATTCTTGATGACACTCTAGCCAGTCAGGTGGCGGCTGGCGAGGTCGTCGAGCGCCCTGCAAGTGTGGTTAAGGAATTGGTTGAGAACAGTATCGATGCAGGTGCTCAGCACGTCACCGTCGAGATGCAGCGTGGAGGCACAGCCTTGGTAAAAGTTACTGACGATGCTTGCGGTATGAGCCGTGAGGATGCGCTACTTTCACTTGAAAGGCATGCCACAAGTAAGCTGAAGAAGAGCGAGGATTTGGCATCTATTTTGACTCTGGGTTTCCGCGGGGAGGCTGTTCCTAGTATTGCCAGTGTCTCAAGATTTCGGCTCTCCACACGTGAGCATGATAGCGTGGCAGGAACGGAAATCGTTGTGGATGGAGGTAGCCTGAGAGATGTGCGTGATGCTGGTATGTCTGCGGGCACCTGTGTGGAGGTGAAACAAATCTTTTACAATGTGCCAGCGAGGCGGAAGTTTCTACGCGCAGAGAGCACCGAGTCAGCACATGTCGAGCATCAGGTGAGGTTGCATGCTCTTGCAACTCCAGGAGTGCGATTCACCTTAATCAAGGACGGCCGTCAAGTGTTTGACCTGGCTGCCACAAGTGATTGGCGGGTTCGCATTTCCGGTCTTGCCGGGCAGCAAACGGCTAGCCATTTAATTCAGGTTCCGGCGGCGAGTGGTAATGGAATGAAGGTTCAAGGCTATTTGTTGCCCGCTGAATATGCGAGGAAGGGAAAGCGCCAGCAGTTTGTTTTTCTCAATGGCCGCCCAGTCGAGGATTCAGCCGTGTCTCGTGCATTGAAAGATGGCTATCGTGGTGCGATCTCTGAAGGAAGTCATCCTGCAGCTTGGCTGTGGATAGATATGGATCCAAGTCTGGTGGATGTGAATGTTCACCCTGCCAAAAAAGAGGTGAGGTTTCATCGGCCTCATGAGGTCCGTGCGCTAGTGGCAACTGCTGTAGAGCAGGCATTGAGACTCAAAACCGACCCCCCTGCGGGGCATATTTCCAGCGATACTGATGATTTTTCCCCGGTGCAGCACACGGACGATTTTGTGGGAGAGCCAAACACTGAGGCGGCGAAACAGAATGAAGGTGGTGATATAGAAAGTAGTGAAGAAGATAATCATGTTGCGAGGTCTGATGAGCAGCGCCGGAGCTCATTTCCTTACCGGGTGGAGCAGCAGCAGGACTTGGTGGACGGCTCGGGAGGTAAGCTTTGTGAGCGGCCTAATTTCAATATCATCGGGCCTCTGCATGATCGCTATATCGTTCTTGAGGGAGATGAAGGGGCTATTTTGTTAGATCCTGTCGCTGCGCGTGAGCGCATTGTATACGAGCAGTTGTTGATGGCCGTGAGTGCTGATGGCGGGGCGATGAGTTCGCAGGGTTTGTTAGTTCCTGAGTTGCTAGAGCTGGAGTCCTTAGATGCCGAGTTAGTGATTCGTTATGCGGATCATTTTGCAGATGCGGGAATACAGGTTGAAGCATTTGGTGGTTCTACCGTGAAGGTGAATAGCGTTCCCAGTTTTCTCAAGGTGTCTGATGTGAGAGGCTTTTTACTCGAACTCGTTGATGAGCTTCATGAAACTGTCGGCACGCGTAAAGGCAAGGCGATGGCGTATGAGACTTTTGCCCAAGGGGTCGCCAAAAGAGTAGGCAGGCATGAGCCCTGCAGTATCGATCATGCAGATGTTCTGCTAGCAGCGATGTTTGCCTGTGATCTGCCTTATTGCACTCCTGATGGCAGACCAACTTTAATTCATATTTCTCTCACCGAACTCGATCGTAAGTTTGGTAAGTAAAGAAAGGCCTGTGAGCTGGGCCTAGAGCCAATGTAGGTGGCTATTTCAGCTAGCAAATGTGGCTTGATGAAGTGGTGAAATTGGGGGCTAAACCTTGAATAGGACGATTTTAGGCGGTTTTGTCATGGGCATCCGTTTTTGACATCCCTTCAAGTCACTCATTTTAAAGGGATTGGGCTTTGCCTGCATGATGTGGAAATCAGTGTATTCTTCTTGCCAAAAGTGGATCATCTTGTAAGTTGCGCGTTCACGATTTCTTTCTGCTGGTGGGTGTTGGCGCCCCGTTTCCATCGGCATTGAACGGGGCAACTACCGAAGTTTCAAAACCGAGGTGGTTCAATTAAAAGGAAATTAACCAAGGAACCTAACCTTAACCCAATAAAATAACATTATGCCTGCTACTGCAGAACTCGAAGCTTTGATCGATTCAAAGTTCCGTACATTTGAAGAAGGATCCGTTGTCAACGGAACCATTATCGCCATTAAACCCCAAGTTGTCCTCGTGGACGTCGGTTACAAGTCCGAAGGGGCTATCCCAATCGCAGAATTCGAAGACGAGGAAATCGAAGAGGGAGACGAAGTCGAAGTACTTCTCGTAAAACTCGAAAACGATGAAGGCATGGTTGTGCTCTCCAAGGAGAAGGCCGCCCACCGTAAGAACTGGGAGAAAATTGTTGCTGTTTACCACGAAGGTGGACTTGTCAAAGGCAAGATCAAGAGTGCTGTCAAAGGCGGTCTCATGGTCAATGTCGGAGTCGAGGCATTCCTTCCTGGCTCACAGGTCGACATCATCCCACCGAAAGATCTCAACGAATATGTTGGTAAGGTCTATGAATTTAAAATTGTTAAAGTTAACGACGAACGTAAGAACATCGTTCTTTCTCGCCGCGAAGTGATCGAGAGCGAGCGCGCAGAAATGCGTCAGGACTTCCTCCAGAGCGTCAAGGTTGGCGACAAGGTCGAAGGTCAGGTCAAGAACATCACCGACTTCGGTGCCTTTGTTGACCTCCAAGGTATGGACGGATTGCTTCACGTTACCGACATGAGCTGGGGACGTATCAGTCACCCATCTGCTCTTCTTCATATCGGTCAGATGCTCGAGGTGCTTATCCTTGATGTTGATCGCGAAAAAGAGCGTGTGTCACTTGGTCTCAAGCAAATGGAAGACAATCCATGGCAAGATATCGAAGCACGTTACCCAATTGGTACAGAGGTCGTGGGCAAAGTCACGAAGCTTCTTCCATACGGTGCATTCATCGAAATGGAGAGTGGCGTCGAAGGCCTTGTGCACGTTTCCGAACTTTCATGGGTCAAGCGCATCAACCGTCCAAGCGATGTCTTGGAGCTCGATCAGGAAATCAAAGCCGTTGTTCTCGGTATCAGTATCGATGAGCAGAAGATCTCCCTCGGCGTCCGCCAGCTTGAATCAAACCCATGGGATGAGCTCGAGGCTAAGTACCCAATTGGTGCTACGGTCAAAGGCGAGGTGCGTAACCTCACACCATACGGAGCCTTCCTCGGAATGGAAGAAGGTATCGATGGCATGATCCACGTTTCAGACCTCTCATGGACTCGCAAGATTAACCACCCATCCGAAGTCATCAAGAAGGGTGACGAGGTGGAGGCTATCGTGCTTAGTATCGACAAGGAAAACCAGCGTGTGTCTCTCGGAGTCAAGCAGCTTGACGGTGATCCTTGGTCAGAAATCGGTGGCAGCTTTAAGGTTGGCGATCTCGTTAAGGGAAGCGTTGCCAAGATTGCTAGCTTCGGTGCCTTTGTTAATCTTGAGAACGACATTGATGGTCTCATCCACATCTCACAACTCAGTGAAGATCACGTGGAGAAGGTCAAAGATGTCATCAAGGTCGGCGATGAAATCGAAGCCCGCGTCATCAAGGTGGACAACGTCGAACGCCGTATCGGTCTTTCCATTAAGGCCGTTAGCTACGATCCTGAGCAGCTCGAGAAGGAGTCAGCCAGCTTCGAGACCTTACGTCCGACCGGTGACCTCGTTGGCCTCGAGCAGGCCTTCAACCTTGCATCCTCCGCATCTACCGAAGAGTGGAGCCCAAGTGCTGAAGACGAGAAGAAGTAAGCACTGCTTACTACTGAGATAAACTCAACAATCACACCGTCGGAGGATTTCCTCCGGCGGTTTTTTCTGCCCTGGTATTTGCAGCTTGAGTCTTTGTATTAGTTTCTCATAATGAGTGACATGAGTGATAAGGGTGAGAAGTGTGATAAGGGTCGCCAATTTCTTGAAAAAGTAAATCAGTGCTTTTCTGAGGATTCGGAACAGCGTGCTGCTGCTGAGCAAGTCGTTGAAAGTCAGTTAACCGAGGACGAGGTGAGGTTGGCTAGGTCATACAGCAATTTGTTAGCTTCTGACCGACGCCCTCGATGGTTGATGATTGCGCTGAGTATTGTCATGATTTTGGTGTGGATGGCACTTGTGTTCATACCGGCATACAGGCTTTCGAAGACTGGTAGTGACTTTGTAACAGCCATCGATTATATGCAATCTATGGATGGTGACTATCACACTTGGCTCTTGCAGAGTTCTTATTTCAGTGACCATAATGAGGCTGATTTGCTTTTGCTTTTCGGAGACTACAAGAGGGCTACTAAATCAGACCGACTCAAGGGCGCATGGGAATCCGAGCCGGATAACCCAGGATTGTATATTGAGTATCTTAATGTATACGTAGGGCATTTTGAATCGTATCCTACCGATATGTTAACGGTTGCCGAGCGGATCGATCCTGAAAATGCTCTATTTCCAACATTGCAGCTGGCTGAAATGGCTGATGCTTGCACCAAAAAAGTTGATTCGGCAGAGAGTGAGTCCACGCCCAGTATATCTCCAGTGTTACGTAAGCACTATGCCATTACGGACATGACAAAACATCAAGCGGCAATGGATCTCTTCTACACTATTGTGAAAATGCCAAGGCTTGAGAGTCACACGCTCGCATTGCATAAACGGCGCCTGCCACTCATTCAGCGGGACGAGCAGGACTGGCTGACGCGGTGGATGCCGCTGGGGTATCTTTATACTCTGACAGTCCATTCTTTACGATATCAGAAAGTGATAAATTTGATACGGGCGGAAGCATATCGCTGTGAGAGGGAGAAAGATGCGGAGGCCTTAAAACGTCTCATTCCTGCATGGCAGGCGTTTTGCAGGATGCAGCATACCGATATTTTAACACTGGTAGACGGGATTGTCTTGCGAGCTTGCATTGAGTCTCCGTGTGAGGATTTTGCAGCAGCGGCGAAAGCTTGTGGATTGGAAGAGGTTGAGAGTGGTTTTGTTGCACTTCGCAAGCAGAGGGATGCCGAAAATGAAGCTCGCTACAACGTACCCGATGAAATTTCATTTAGCGCCGATAAGGAGGCTAGTATATTATCGCAACTTTCCATGGACGTTGTGGCGAAGCAAGTCAACGATCGCAACAAGTTACCTGCCCCTAATACTGGGCCGGATCGCAGGGCAGACCACGCTTTTTTTAACGGGCTGGTTGCTGCGCTGGCATGCCTGATGTTGGTTTTATCCGCCATGGTGGTGTGGTTGCGGACTTTTCGGCGTGATCACTTGTTGCGCATCCTCGGGCGACGATTGAGCGCAACGTTTGCCACACGTGACTGGGTAGCCGTTTTTATATATGGAGTCTTGCTTCCAATCGGAATCTATTGGCTGGTCAATGGCACCGACTCATTGCTAAGCGCGCAACGCTATGCTCTGTTAAATGTGACACCGCTCGGCCAGCCTGTGAGTTTATTACTCATGCTTCTTGTTGCGCCTGTGATTGCCATTACATATCGACTCAATCATGTTCTGCCAGTTGAACAACGCAAGGTATCGAAATGCTTGTGCTCTGCGGCGGTGCTCGCTTTGTTGGCTATGCCACTATTTGGTTTGGTGCTTGTGAAAGGGCAGCTGGTCATCCTCGGCCATTCGATGCAGATCTTGGCATGTGTGCTGGTCTTGGTGGCATTGATTGGTAGCTATAGACGAAATAAGAAAGAGGGAGGGGGCAGTTTGTTCCGTGCTGTTAGGAGTCAGCTCTTGGTCCCTCTGTATGTGTCAGCCTCTCTGATCATGGCATTGCATGTGTCAATTTATTATGGCATCGAAAAATACTGGGTCGCTGAAGACGAGCTTTGGAAACTGAGTGGTGATACCGTCGCACCAAGCAGCTTTGAGGAAGTTGTCACCCGCCAGCTGTCTGATGAACTCGATGTATTGCTTAAGCAGATAGAGACCGATTTCCCTTTTGATCCTGTGAATAAGTGAAATGGGTTTAGCCCAAAGCACAGCACATCATCAGTCGCTTTTTATGCCACTGGCGTGATTCCACGCTTGGTCAGGCGAACGGTAATTGGGTCACCGGTTCTTTCTGGCGTCCAGCCGTTATCACGGCCGTATTCGATGATGTCCTCGACCATGTCCGGGCGGAAGACGCGCGGGCATTGGGCGATGATCATCTGGCCGTCTGGAAATTCATTGAGTTCGATTTTGACTTCGACTCCTCGATCAGTGCTGCGTTTGGCCCAGCGGTACTGGAGATCGTAGAAACAGAGTACTTCGCTTTTTTTGAGGGGGAGAGCCATGTGCAAGACTCTAGGTGTTAAATATCAAATACCAATTCTGAAATTCTCATTTGATCATGAGTCTGATTGAATGCGACTGCCATGGCACACACAGCATATGAAAAAACAGCGCAGATCGTGGCAGCTCAGCTACGCGAGGCGGTCATTGATCATGAAGCCTTCGAAACAGAGCTGCGACCTTGTGAGCTGGATCGCTGCCGGGCAACCTGCTGCCATGATGGGGTGTATTTATCTCAGGAGGAGGCGAAGGGTATAAGGCAGATGGTTGCTGACCATGGCGAGCGGTTGGCTGCTTACGGCCTGAGTCTTCCAGATGAGCCAGTGGAGGCAAGCCGTGGGGGCGAGACGATGAAGACGGCAACCCGTGAGGCCGAAGAAGGTGAGCTTGCTGAGGACTATCCTGCACATTTCCCCAAGACTCGCTGTGTTTTTCTGGACCGGCAGGGGAGATGTGGCATTCAGAGATTATCCATGGAGCAAGGACGAGGCGATTGGTTCGATAAGCCGCTGACGTGCTGGATTCACCCCATTGTGATCCTGCCAGCGAATCGCGAGCGCACGAGGCCGCAGGTGAGCTTGGTATCACCTGAGAATGATCCACAGAAAAAGAAAGGCTACCCCGGTTTTGCCTCCTGCACGCACTGTGGCAGGCCGGAGCAGGGCGGCAAAAAAGCCCGGCAGGCACGTGAGGTGCTGGCTGCCGAGCTTGAAATGTTAGGTCAGATATCCGGTCGGGATATTCTTGGCGAATTGAATGCGGAAGGGCTGGATTAACCCTTGGAGACGACTTCCCAAGCTCCGTCTGCGGCATCCGACTTGAGCGCTGCGTCAATAAAGGCGAGTCCCATACGGCCATCGTCAATGTTGGCGTATTTTGAGCCGTCACAGCTCCATGGCTTACCGTCTTGGTAGGCACGGACGTCTTTTTCAAACTCACGGTGCAGGCGGGCGTAAGCGTCGTGGAAGGCTTCGCCGTGGCCACTTGGAATGGTGGGCTCGTCGAGTAGCCACTGTGGCACATCTTCGAGGAAGCCGTCGTTTGCTGACACTGCTCCGCGCCAGTAGGTACGGTCAGGCTGGTCTTGTAGGAGGATGGTTACTTTTTCAGGATCTTCTTGGCTCCATTTGAGAGCGCCTTTGGTGCCGGCGATCATGATGCCGAGGTCGTTTTTGTGACCGATGCAGATTTGTGATGCACGCACGAGGCATTTGCCGCCATTGGTGAGTTCACCGTAGGTGGTGAAGTGGTCGTCAATGGGGCGGCCGGGAACGAATTTGTCCAAGCGTGCAGATACGCGCTCGACATCGAGGCCAGTGACAAAACGAAGTTGCATCAGTGCGTGGGTGCCGATGTCGCCACCGCAGCCGCTGCCGCCTGCTTTCTTAGGGTCGGTGCGCCATGCAGCTTGCACTTGGCCTGAGTCTTCGAGTTTGTCTGCGAGCCACCCTTGAATGTAGTAGGAGTCAACCCAACGAACTTCACCGAGGAGTCCACTCTGGACGATGTGTTTACTAAACCAACTCGACCAGTGGCCGAGGTAGGTGTGAGCGACTGCAAAGGGAACGTTCTTCTCTTTTGCCTTGGCTACCAGCAGGTCAGCTTCTTCAAGGTTAACGGTGAGAGGCTTCTCACAGATAACGGGGATGCCTAGCTCAAGAGCTTTCATTGCTGGGTCAAAGTGAACAAAGTTGGGGGTGACAATGAGCACGTAGTCGATGCGGTCCTCTTTGGGAAGGTCGGCCTGGGCGGCAAACATGGCATCATAGGAAGCGAATCCCATGACTGGGTAGGGCCAGTTGTTAGCTTCATCGATGGCGACCTCAGGGTCAGGGCCGAGGGCAACGGAGTGAACCTTACGTGTGCCGTCAAAGTGAATGGCTTTTTGGTGAGGATTAGCGATGAAAGCACCGGAGCCTCCTCCGATCATGCCGACTTTTAATGGTTGTGGTGACATAGTTATTGAGTGTTGAGTTTGAATTTTAATTTATTGGTTGTCTTGGTCGAAAGCAGAATCAAAGAGTCCACCGCTATTGCGCGGGAAATCGAGATTTTTGACATAGGCACAGGATTCGGTAGCGCCATGGAAGCGGTCCATGCGGGCGTCTTCCCACTCCACGGATAGGGGTCCTTCATAAACGATGTCGTTGAGAGCTACCATGATTTCCTCGAAGTTGACATCACCGCGCCCAACGGAGCGGAAGTCCCAGAAGCGGCGAGGGTCAGCGAAGTCGGTATGGCCGCCGAAGACACCTACGGTGCCATCACCGTGTCCCCACCATGCGTCTTTCATGTGCACGTGGTAAATGCGCTCGGCAAAGGTGCGGATGAATTTGACGTAGTCGACACCTTGGTAACCGAGGTGAGAGGGGTCGTAGTTAAAGCCGAAGCGCTTGTGGCCGTTGACAGCCTCGATGGCGCGTTCGGTAGATACGATGTCGAAGGCGATCTCGGTGGGGTGAACTTCGAGGGCGAAGTTGACGTTCACCTCTTCGAAGACATCGAGGATAGGGGTGAAACGCTTGGCGAAGTCATCAAATCCTGCCTGAAGATATTCTTGGCTGGTAGGTGGGAATGAGTAAAGAGCGTGCCAGATAGAGGAGCCAGTAAAGCCGTTGACAGCAGGAGTGAATGGGTGTGCACCTCCTGGGCGTGCGTCCATGAACTTACGGCAAGCGCGAGCTGCATTGGCCATGTGTTCAGCAGCGCGCTGCCGAACACCTTCGGGCTCACCGTCACCCCAGATTTCAGGAGAGAGGATCGCTTGATGACGTTCGTCTATATTGTCACAGATAGCCTGGCCGACGAGGTGGTTGGAGATGGCATAGCAGTCTAAGCCATGAGAATTGAGTAGCTGCCATTTATCGGCAACGTATTGATCATCGGCAAGAGCCGCATCGACGTCGAAGTGATCGCCCCAACAGGCGAGCTCAACGCCATTGTAACCCATTTCCTTAACTTTGGGTAGGAGATCGGCAAGAGAGAGATCGGCCCACTGGCCGGTAAATAGTGTGACTGGACGTGACATTGGAATAGTGAATAGTGAATGTTGAATAGTGAATGAGGTGCCGAGCACGGCGGAGGTATGCGTTCAGAGGTTTTGGTAGGTTTTTACAGCTTCTGGATCTGGGGCTATTGTGCTTTTTGAATCTGGAACTGTAAATTTCTTTTCAAGATCATCGAGCGAGAAGTCGCCAGTGGCGTGAGCGGCCCTCATAGAGGCGCCCAGACCAGCAGATGAGCTGGTGGACATGCGTTGGACATTACTCTCAAAGATATTGGCGATCGTTTGGCAGATACCTTGGTTCTGTGATGCGCCGCCAGTGACATAGATTGTGGTGGGTGACTCTCCCATCCATGCGCTATGGGCTTTCATATCGAGAAATTGTTTGTCGAGTAGGCTGCGGATGGGGCTTTGCTGCTGGCTCAGGGCAGCTTCACTGAACTGATCCCAAGTGATGTTTAACTCACTGCGAAGTTTTTCCAGTGCCAGAGCGCCCTCACTAAAGCAGATCAGGCTCATAAATTTACCACAGGGGTTGCCGAATACGTGACCAAATCCGCTTGGGTCCGTGACCGGCTTCTCCATGGCAGCAAAAAGGGTGTAGCTGGTGCCTAGGCTAATGACCATCTTGCCAGGGGAGGCGGCACCCATGCCAACGAGGCTACAGGGGTTGTCACCCGACCAGAGCACTACTTTAGCTTCTGGATTGAATTGGTATTTATCAACGAAGTAGGGGGAAATATCTCCGGCGATGGTGGCAGAGGGCTTAAGGGACGGTAGTTTGTCAGCAAGGCTCTCAGCTGTAATATTGACGATCTCTGCATCCCAGTCTCCTGATTCGAGATTCATCAAGTTCATGCCAGCGCCGTCACCATTGTCAATGCTGACGGATTTGCCTGCTAGGAGTGAGGCGAGGAATGAGCTGTTGAGGTGAACGTGCGCAGTGTCTTGCCATGCCTTGGGGGAGAGTTTGGAAAATCGGCGAATCTGGGCACCGGAGAAACGTTGGGTGGCGGTGGATCCAGTGCGCCTGCACAGCTCATCATTGCCACCGATGGCTGAGGCGATTTCTTGGGGGAGAGCGAGCGACTGAGGCAGGGTGCTAGCTGGTCCTTGAGGCAGCTTGCGCTTTGTAAGCCGGCCAAGGTGGAATTGAAATGATCGTTAAGATAAACGGTGGCATGCTGCTGACCTGAGCCAGAAATAGATTCAATGGCTGATAGGTCGGCTCCGCTCTCGACCAGTCTTGTTAAAAGCAGGTCAAGGGCCTCCACCCACATGAGTGGATCAGAAAAAACCTCTCCGGGTAAGTCGCCGTGGACAAAGCCGGATGAGGTTTGATAGTGAGGTAGGTCGGTTTCAAAGTTGACCGATACCTCAGAGAGAATTGAGCCTTCCCGCGCATCAATAATTAGCGCGGAAAGGCTCTGTGTAGAACAATCAAGTCCGAGGAACATTCTGTTAATCTGGTGTCGAATTAACGGAGTATCGTATCTAGTCGGATCTGAGAGGCTGTTGGTATCTCGCTAGGCGTGATATTCAGTTGGCAGCTTAGAGCTCAGTGGCTTCATCGAGGCCTTTATGCTTTAAGCTGACTGGTTTGTAGCCACCCTTGCTTCTGTAGTAGAGAATGATGAGCAAGAAGGCTACAGCCATGATTGCGGGCAATATAGCCGCAACTTTAAGCGAGCTCTGGCTGGTTTTTGCCAGTGTGCCATCGAGCACCTTAACGCGCTCTTCATCAAGCACGTCGAGCTTCTTGAATTCGCCGACATTGATCGAATCATACTGAGCCCCAAAGAAATTCTTTTTCTCGAAGATGGGCTTGTTTTGCGGGTCGTCTGGGTTAGTGGCGTCGACATAGGTAGTCTTATTCTCGATGACTGACTGCACGATGGCAGGCTCCTTGTCTTTTAACGCGGACGTGCTGTAGTGATCCTGGACTGCTCCTAAGAAGGGGAATCCGAAGATGCCAACGGTAAGTAGGCCCATCGCTGATACGGTGTTCAGTGTCATGGCTCCGCCTTTTGGAAATTGCTCAGAAACAAATCCTAGCACGGTCGGCCAGTAGAATGTCTGACCAATAGCATAAAGAACAAATGCTCCAAAGATCATTGGTCCGCTTGTCACGGAGAGAGCGAAGAGTCCGATAATGGAAAATACTGAACTTAGAAGCAGGAGTTGAGGAGGGCTCATAAACTTGAGCGGCACGCCTGCAAAGAAGCGAAGAATCATCATGATGCCAGCGGAGAGGACAATCGCCCATGCTGCCAAATTAGCACCCATGATGGGACGCATCAGGCTTTGAATCCATGCATCTGTAGCAAGTTCTGCTGTAGCAAGTGGGATCATGATAAGGCAGAGCACAAAGAAAAGCACCTTGCCGGTTGATTTGAGTATGAGGGCACCCACGAATCCGATACCCGCACCGATGGCGAGACAGATCATCAGTTTGTTGGCTCCGAGATCGATGCCAGCCTGACCAAACACCTCGTAGACGATGAAGGTGGCTGCGATGAATATTCCCAGACCGCCAAATTCCTTAAGCATCTCACGGTAGGAAACTCCTGCTTCAACCCGCTCATCAACGGGGAAATGTTTACACATCAAGAAGAGCACGCCGTAGATAGCGACGGGCGCTAGCATGAACCAGAATATCCATTTGGTGTCAGCCCACTGAAGACCCTCGGCTGTGCCAACGAGTAATATATAGGCGATGCCGCCGACAACGATGCCAGCAGGCCATGAAGCGTGAAGGATGTTGAGCCACTTGCTCTTTTCCTCACGGTAGACGGAGGCACAGAGTGGGTTAATGACTGCCTCGACAACACCGTGTCCAAGGCCTGCGCAGAAACACGCCCACCACATGGCATTGAAGTCTTTTGCCATGATGGTCAAAATCACGGAAGCAGCTTGCAGTATGAAGGCAAAGAGCATGGAGACCTTGTAGCCAATCTTATCAACCAATAGGCTGAAGACGATCATGGTAATGGCAATCGGCCAGAGTGCGGCACCGGTGAGTGCACCCACTTGAGCGAGGGTGATTTGGAATGAATCGGCCCACATGGTGGGAATCATCACGCGGAAAACGAATCCCACGCCTGCAGCCATCAGTGCAAGGAAGCTTGCCCAGAAGAGTAGGCTTTTTTCTTTGTCTGTAAGTTGTTTAGTCATATTAGTTTGTCTGTTTGTTTATCTGGTTGGTTGGTCGCAAAAGCGATTGGTGTTTCTACTAGAATGAAATGATTATACCAGATAATCATTGATAATATTTTCGAGCATTTCTTGGCGGCCACTTGGTAGCTGCGGAGCTGTAATGCTCTGGGCGTGAGCATCCAGGGCATCGAGACTGGTAGAGCC
>JAACFN010000014.1 GCA_009937455.1 Verrucomicrobiaceae bacterium
GCAGGTGTTGCTGGAGTGAAGCCACGAGAAGCAGACTACCTCGTCGCGCTGACCATCGTAAGCCCCGATGCCAAGCTGCTTGTTGCCAGTGAAAATGGCCTTGGAAAGCGCACGGCGTATGAAGAATACCTATCAAAAGGCCGTGGTGGTAAAGGCATGAAAACCATGAATGTTACCGACAAAACAGGTAGCGTGGTTGGCGCGATCTCAGTCATGGAGGATGATGAGCTTATGCTGATGACCAGTGATGGGCAGAGTATTCGTATCCGCTGTTCTGATGTGCGTGAGACTGGCCGTGCGGCGCAGGGCGTAAAACTAGTTTCCCTTAAAGGGGGTGAAAAACTTCAGGACATTGCCCGAGTGATGCCAGACGATGAGGAAGAATCTGATGATGCCGGTCCAGAAGCGGACGGCGAAGGTGCCGATCCAAAAACGGACGCCGATGCTGTAAATACTGATGCAGCTGATGAGCCGAAGGATGCTGAGGAATCCGGCGGAGAGGAATAGTGAATGCAGGACCTATTGGATTTTGAGCAGGAGCAATGCGCCGACCGTGTTTTTCTCGGTTGGCATGCTCCCTTGCTTGAATCCCTTAAACATTGGCTTTTGGCCGATGAGAATCGTGATGTGCTAGCATCCACCTTGGTGGTCGTACCTACCTCCAACAGCGGCAGACGACTCCGCATGGCGCTCTCTGATGGTGTCGGAGTGATCTCACCACATGTCGTGGTGCCCAGTCGCTTATTTGAGGTCGAGGGCGTAGCCAGTAAGCAGGAAACCTTATGGGCTTGGGTGCAAGTCATTCGAGACACGGGCTTGAGTCAATTCCCTCATTTGTTTCGCAACCAGGATGCTGGCGCTAACGCGGGTTTTCATGTGGCACTGGCACTGGCAAAACAATTTATCCAATTACGTGACACGCTTGCTGATGCTAATGCTTCATTTCGTGATGCTGGCTATCACAGCCCAGAAAAAGAACGATGGGCGGAGCTTGCTGAGCTAGAGGGGCTGATGCTCAAGCAGCTCGGCCGATGGAAATTACGTGACCCTATCCTCGCTAAGCGCGATCAGGCATTATCTCCAGACCTGCCTGCAGGAATTAAACGTATCGTCGTTGCCTGTGTCCCTGACCCAACGCCGATGGCTATCCGTGCATTACAGTCATTACTAGAGCAGGGGATCCCCATGCAGGTTTTGGTTCATGCGCCTGAGAGTGAAAAGGAAGGCTTTGATGTCTGGGGTGTGCCACGTGTGGATTACTGGTCACAAAAAAACATTCATATTCCAGATTGGCAACAAAGGCTGCACCTTGTCGATTCAGCCAAGGACGCTGCTGATGTATGTGTTCAGGTTTTAAGGGAGCAGAAAACTTCAGCAGAGCAAGCAGCGCTGGCGCTCTGTGACCCAAGCTTCGAGTCGGCACTGGAAAAAGCATTTTCTGAGACAGGCTGGCCATTATACAATCCAGAGGGCAGGAGGCTCGCTGAATCTGGTTTGGTTTGTCTGCTGCGAGCGATGCGTGATCTCGTCACCAGAGACAGCCCTTTTGAAGCCCTTCGTGAGTTACTTAGGCTACCGGGTGCGGAGTTGTTTCTTCCAGAGAAAGTTAACCGTCATATGGCCACCAAGCTCATGGATCAGCTGTATGCTGATCATTTGCCCGAGACCGTAAGTGATGCAAGGTTCCTTGCCTCCGCAGATCAGCGAGAGGTTATACAATCGGTAGCCTCCCACATCGAGAAGCTCGATAAGACGCCGAGCGCTAAGAATTTGGGTGAAGTTCTGCGTCAGTGGTTATCTGAGTGGTTGGGATATACCGATCACCGTGTAGCCAAGGCTACCGAGCTGAGCCTGGTCGAGGCGGTGGATGCGCTTGATCGACTAGCGGGTTGTGAAGAAATGGTTGCGCCTGATGAGGCATTTGAAATGCTTGCTGAATCGGTGCGCTCTGCCCGTGTCTCGTCAGAGCGGGGTGATACCGTGCTTGATTTACAGGGATGGTTAGAAATTTCTTATGATCCCGCTGATCATCTGATACTGGCGGGGATGCATGAAGAGTGTGTTCCTGAGGGCACTGCAGATGATGTTTTCTTACCTGATTCATTGCGAGATCAATTGGGCTTACGTGATATGCGCGCTCGTTTTGCACGGGATGCTTTCATTCTGCACGCGGCACTCCAATCAAGGGCGGAACACGGTAGAGTCGATGCTGTTGTTTCGAGGTTTAATAACGCAGGAGAAGCGCGCAAACCCTCCCGCTTATTAATGAAGCAGACTGGTCAAGAGCTAGCGGCATTGGTATCTCACTTATTTAATGAGTCACCCTCTGATGCCCCCAATCGTGGTGCCTGGGCCCGTGACTGGCAGCTTAAGGTTCCTGAGTTGGAGAACCGTTATGCGGGTGAGGGCGCGATCAATATTTCTCCATCAGCGATCAAGGATTACCTCGATTGCCCGTTTCGTTTTTTCCTTAAGCGCATTGTAAAAATGAAAACTTACGATGCCAGCAAGCGCGAGATGGATGCGCTCGATTTTGGTAAGCTCTGCCATCATGTGCTCGATGTATTTGGAGCTGATGAAGCCGTGCGTGATTCTTCAGACGCCTCGGAGATTGAGAGTTATTTTACCGAGCATCTTGATGCCCTTATGCAACAACGCTATGGCAAAAACCTGCCTTTGCCACTGATGGTCCAGCTTGAGAGTGCGCGCGAACGGCTGCGAGCATTTGCCTCGAGACAGAATACAAGGTCGGGCCCAACGGTGATCACTGGCAGATTGCAGATCATCCAGTGACCATGGCCATTGATCGCATTGACCGTCATGAAGATGGCAAGCAATGGCGAGTGTGGGATTACAAGACATCCGGCAAGGCTAAGCAGCCGGATAAAGCGCACTTTAGAACTTGGTGCGAGGCTGAGAATCGGCCCCAGCTTGGAGATTTAGCAGGCACCGCTAAAACACAACTCGGCTGGGCTGAAGTTCAGCTGCCCATGTATGCGGCGTTTGCCCAGCAGCGGTTTGACACCGGAGAGTTGCCACAAGTAGGCTATATTAACCTGCCGAGGGCGATCAGTGATGTTGCCTTTGCCCCATGGCGCAAATTTGATCAATCCGTGCTCGAGCACGCGATGAGCTGGGCAGAGGCCGCTGTCGAAAAAATCAGGGCTGGAGACTTTGCTCAAGCGGCTCATTATCCTGTCAAAATGCGTGAGTGGGATGATTTTGCTGAGCTTGCACCAGATGGCCTCGAGTGTGCATTTGGCTTGCCAGAAGCACCAAGGTCATAAAATAATCTTTGAATGACGCCCCATAAGGGTTCATGATTTTGTCCTATGCCTCCCCATTCTGAAAATCAGAAAAAGAATGACCCGCATGAAATTGAGGGTGTCAAAAGCCGCCATGCTCATGCAGCTACTTTCCCGTGGTTCAGGGTGTCCATTCTTGTATTGTTCTGTGGCTCGATCGTGCTGTTGTTTAGTCCTCTTTCAGAGAATTTATACCGCAAGCTGCGCGAATTACGAAGTGCGGGTAAAGAGGTGAAAGAGAAGAAGGTAAGGGAGTCCAAACCCAAAGCACCGCTGAGTCCCGCCAAGCCTAAGGAGCCCGTCATCCGCGCTCCAAAGGATCACACGGCATCCTCTGGTGGCGATATGCGCATGTTGTCTAGAGGCCTCCAGCTCAATACCAACATACGCATTGAAAAAGGTGGCGCCGCTTCACTTGAACGGGATACAGACGAGAGTTTTAGTGCCCACTATGAACTCAAAATCAAACTGCCGAAGGCAATCACAACACTGCCCGAGTTAGAGAAAAACACCCCAGGTCTCACCGCGATGTTGCCGGGACTGGAGGTAATGATGCCGAAAGCGAAGGTTTCTGGTTTTTTCTACCAGCTCTACGATAATAAATCCAAGCGCATGAAAAGCAATGCAACTCAGCTCAATGAGCTGATGACACGGCATAACTTTTATGACTGTGAGACCATGCTTAACCTCAAACACCCTGAGACTGGCCGGCGCGTATTCCTGATGCAGGCAGAAATGGATGTTGTATCTGATGGTTCCGATGGTGATCGCTTGCCTGTGATGCCAGAGAAGATCGTAAACTCGACCAACTATCAGCCTCTGACCAGTTACGGCTGGAAGAAAACAGGGAAGTCTCCCAATCCGCTGATTGCAGGCTGGAAGAACAGGATTCGTAAAGCAGAACAGGAAATCGCACTTGCCGTCACCAAGGATGATCGCAAGGCCTGGCTGCAATCACGCATCACAAAAATTAAACGTGAGATCAAGGATATGGAGGCAAGGAGTTTTCTCGTTGCAGACTACGACCCCTTTATTGTCATGCCAATCAATGTGCTGACTTCCAGTGGAGACCCTTATGCAGCGAGGGTTGGTGACTATGCCATAGTCGTTTATGAGGGTAAGATTTATCCATCCATTGTTGGTGATGCCGGGCCAAGCTTTAAGGTCGGGGAGGCTTCTTTGAGGTTTTGTAAGCAGCTCAACCCTAAAGCGGGTATCTATTCTCGGCCTGTGAGTGATTTAACTGTCACCTATATTGTTTTTCCTGGATCGAGAGACTCATCTCGAGAGCCTGACTATACAAAGTGGCAGCAGCGCTGCGCGTCATTGCTCTCTGAGCTGGGGGGCTTAGGAGAGGGCATGGCATTACACAGCTGGGAGGACACCTTTCCACCTGCAGCAAAATAAGAGCAGGCTTGTCAACAGGTGCTCTGAAAGCATAACATCTATCCATGAATAAGATTTTTTTTGCGGCCGTCATCCCGTGCATTTTGCTCACGGCATGTAGTCAATTTTTTAAGCCTGAGGGCTGGCCGTTGGAAATAGAGCCAGAAAGTCAGGCTGTCCTGCACCTCAAAGAGCACGTCAAGTTTACAGGCTCAGGCATACGCCTTACTGAGCAGGAGAAGGCATTACTTACATTCCTTAACAATGATGATAATATAGCTGCCTCGGTGGGCAAAAAAAATCGCCCCGGTTCCCACCAGTGGTCTGCCGCTGAAATTTACCGTGTAGATCCTGGCAAACATGTATCTGTGCTATGTGAAAATGGGTATCAGCAAACCGCTGTTTATTTTCACTATGACGAAGAGAAGAAAACATGGTTTCGCGTCAGGCACCTTGGAGAGAACCATAGCCGGGGTATTCCTGCTGTGCGCTTGAAGTAGAGGGGATTGATTATCTGCGCTAGGCACAAAAAAAGTTTGCTATCAGAGGTATTGCTGGCTAGTTTCCGCCCGCATCCCATGGGACACTTTAGGACAGGTGGCAGAGTGGTCGAATGCGCACGCTTGGAAAGCGTGTGAGGCAGCAATGTCTCCGCGGGTTCGAATCCCGCCCTGTCCGCCATCACCCCAGCCCTCATCGAGGGCTGGGGTGATGGCGTTTAAGGGAGGCGGGATGAGAACCTTGGTTCGAGCGCACGACGAAGTGCCGTGTATCACGGCAATAATCACTCCAGAAATCCGGAGGAGGATTTCTGCATCCTAGCACAGCATGCCAGGATGGCATGCAATCTCGCTGGTATTGAAGTAGCTGAGCCCTCATCGAGGGCTGGGGTGATGGCGTTCAAG
The DNA here is from genome assembly GCA_009937455.1 of Verrucomicrobiaceae bacterium. GTDB lineage: Bacteria > Verrucomicrobiota > Verrucomicrobiia > Verrucomicrobiales > Akkermansiaceae > Oceaniferula. The sequence goes on from JAACFN010000014.1 coordinate 5,597, forward strand.
GGAGGCGGGATGAGAACCTTGGTTCGAGCACACACGCTAGTGCGTGTATCATGCACCCTCTAATCCCAAGTTTCTGGAGGAGGAAACTCGCAAACTAATACCCCCATCTTCCTCGCAGCTTGGGAGAACAAGGTTCTACTGCATATATCACAAGCTAAGCACACTACACCCAACATCCCTGCATAACCCTCAAAACAAACAGCCGGAACCCGCACAAGGCAGATTCCGACTGTTACTATGAACAAAAAACAATACTAATTGTTTCGATGATACCTAAAAAGTTTTTTATTATCGTTTACGGCGAAGAATGTTAATTAATGTGGCAAACTTGTATTCAAATGCCATGCCTATAGTTTGACCCAGTGTCGTGCTGTCACCATGCTTGCTGTCCTTGGATCCCGTGCTTGAGTGGCGCCATTGTTGAGAAGATAATCGAGCGATGCTATAACATCGAGTTGACCGTTGACTATTTTGGTATTAGTAGCATCGCCATCTTGGTTCACATCCAATTCAGTGTTGATTGAGACATTGTCGCTGCTGTCTTCGAATTGTGTAAATTCGCTTTGGGTAGCAAAGTGATAATTGAATTTTCCCTTAGCTACGTCCGCATGGTGAATTGAATAATGAACATTGTAATCCGTAATATCTTGGGCGGTGACTGAGCTGCCCCAGATCATGTTTTTAACTTCAATCGGGGTTTCTACATATGAGCAAGAGTGATCAACCTCAGTGCCCCAATGCAAATAAGTTTGGTAGCCTGTCTCGGTGCTGGTTTTATAGCCATCGAAGGTGAAACTTTGTCCTTGGACGATTGGTGCCATCAGGCAACCGGTAATTACAGACAGCCAGAAAAGGGTGCGTAAGTTCATGGGGGGTAGGAGGGGTGTTGGGTTATGTAGGGATTGAGCAGGCGAAATTTAAAAAACCTGCATGGGGATTTACTGAGACGTCATTATTACTTTGAGCTAGGGAGTTAATCCATTTTTTTCAAATTGTTGCACCACCATGAATATTAAGATGTACTTTTATTAAAATAAACCTTACTAATTAAGTAGTTGATATGGCTGGGTGAATGCAGCGGCCGGAAGCCAGAAAGTGCTTCGTAATTGCCGTAAAAAGAGCACTTTACGATCATCGCGCCCAACATAGGCGACTCAACCCTGGTGGTATGGTCAACTTGGTCATCAAAAAGGGCTAATATTTAACAGCGCTAAGTAATATTCACTAGGCGTATTAATACATAGGTTTAATAGTATGCATTTTATGCCTGTTTGGGGCTTTTCTGCACTGGTGCTGAGTACAAAAATTTTAGTAGGTCAAACGACCAATATCGTGCCCGGCGGAGGGGTGTGAGACAAGGCAAAGGCAAGGGGCGGATTGTCGGTCAGGCTCGGAGGCTCCGTTATCCTTATGAGCACTTATCCGCAAAGGTATGTCTACGTGGACATTGCCTAAAATCATAAAGCCGGAACATGCACGAGGCAGGTTCCGGCTGTTGCTATGAACAAATAAACAATACTAATTATTTGAAGGAAACTTAAAAAATGGGCACTTTGCGTTTGCGGCGCAGCAGCATACCTATTGAGCCCAATCCTAAAAGCAAAGTAGAGCTGGGCTCGGGTATTTTGGAAGGAGACAAGTGGAGCACGATGCCTGTTTTGGCTGCTGCCACAGCTGCATTAAGATTGTCCTGGGTGTCGAACTGAAATTCAAATGCCATTGCGATATTGGGGTTTACGCTTGTGGAATTTGCGAGGTCGCCATTGTATGCGCTACCGTCTTCGGACTTCAAGAGATGAGGATTGGCTAACAAGTAGTCAATGGAATCTGCGAGACCAATCACGCCTGAGCCACCTCCATCTATATCACCGCTGATGAGGCCCTTCTCCGAGAATTCTCCTGTATATCCACCAAACTCAACCTTTTCACTTTTCGTTGCTTTCTCGTAGTTCATGCTTTTAATGTGCGGGGTGCCGGAGTCACCCACTTCATCGTGGAGGTGTGCTCCACCGAGCACATACTTATCATAGTCGGCGAGATCGGACGAATCTAAGGACCATGACATGCCTTTGACCGCGAGGGGGGCCTCCACATAGAGAAAGTAGTAAGTTCCGGGTTGGGTTGAGGTATCGCCGGCAAGGGTGCCAGACCCGTAACGAATGGTTGCCTGGATGGTGCTCGCACCTGCCCCATCATACCAATAATCATAGGCGGTATTGTGACCGTTTGTCCAGTTGACTAACTCTGTGTTTGAGTAGGCATCAACCTCGGCGGCGTTGCTTGAGTCATAGAAGCCATCAAGCGTGACTGATTGTCCCTGCGCGATCGGGCCGAGGAGGCAGCCGGTAATCACAGAGAGCCAGAACAGTGTGCGTAAACTCATAGTCGTAAAGGGGAGGGGTTTGTTGGGGGGTGTTGAAGACCGCTTAATTTCAAATAATCTGATCTTCGCTACAGGTGTATAATACACTTTAGCGGCCCATTAGCTATACTTTTTTTAAATAAAAAGCGAAAAAGCCAACATATATATAAATAAATCGTTCATGGGGCCTGGGAATCGCTGCCGACCGTGGGCCTCTTTGATGCCGAGCAACCCACTAAAAAACAATACAAAACGTTGATAATCAGTGTTTTAAATTATTTCAAGTCGGCTATTAAGGCTGCAGAATAGAAATGCTGCAAATAATATCAAGTCGCGTGTTTATTTCATAAAAACAAATAAAAAGAAGGTGTGTATATTTAAGAAAAGTTACATAATTTGTCAGTGTGGTGACAAATTGGCGATCAAATGGCTATTTAGCGCTCATATCGTCTAAGCATGCAAACTTGTCTGTTTACAACATCGCGGTGATCTATTAGCACGTGGTCATGTCTGATTCACGTCGTCCCTATTCGTCACAAGTTTTTGATGGTCCAGATCGCGCACCTAGCCGTGCGATGATGCATGCCGTCGGGTTCTCCAATGAAGATTTTGATAAGCCGCAAGTGGGTGTGGCATCGACCTGGAGCCAAGTGACTCCCTGCAATATGCACATTGACCGTCTTGCACGCGAATCCGCTAAGGGCGTAGATGCTGCGGGAGGTAAATCGGTCATCTTTAATACCATCACTATTTCTGACGGTATTTCGATGGGCACGGAGGGCATGAAGTATTCCTTGGTGTCTCGTGAGGTCATTGCTGATTCCATTGAGACAGTGGCTGGCTGTGAAGGCATGGATGGTGTGGTCGCTATCGGTGGCTGTGATAAGAATATGCCGGCGTGCATCATCGCCTTGGCACGTCTGAACCGTCCCGGCGTATTTGTTTATGGTGGCACTATCTTGCCTGGTTGTGCGACGATTCAGGGGGAGGAAAAAGATTTGGATGTGGTGTCAGTGTTCGAGGCTGTCGGCAAACATGCTGCTGGTGAATTGAGTGATGAGGACTTACTCACCATCGAGGAAAATGCGATTCCGGGTGCCGGCTCTTGTGGTGGCATGTATACGGCGAACACCATGGCTACAGCCATTGAGGCGCTCGGCATGTCTTTGCCTAATAGCTCATCTCAAGATGCGATCGGTGATGATAAGATGAAGGACTGCTTTGATGCGGGTGCCGCAGTGCTCAATATGATGGATAAGGGGATTCGCCCTCTTGATATCATGACGCGTGAGGCTTTTGAAAACGCGATCACCGTGGTGATTGCGCTCGGTGGTTCTACCAATGCGGTGCTGCACCTCTTGGCCATGGCTCATGCTTGTGGCGTTGAGCTCAATATTGATGACTTTACTGCAATCGGCAAACGGGTGCCGATGGTGGCTAACCTGAAGCCAAGTGGTAAGTATGTGATGGCAGACCTCGTCAAGATTGGCGGCACGGTGCCGTTGATGAAGATTTTATTGGAGGCGGGTCTGCTGCATGGAGATTGTCTGACGGTAACGGGCAAGACGCTAGCTGAGAACCTTGCCAATTCACCACTGGAGTATCCAGAGGGGCAGGACATTATCCGGCCGCTGGACAACCCGATCAAGAAAGACAGTCATTTGCGTATTCTCTATGGCAACCTGGCCCCAGATGGTGCGGTCGCTAAAATCACCGGTAAAGAGGGAGACAGCTTTACAGGAAGTGCTCGTGTTTTTGATTGTGAAGAGGATGCGATGGCAGCCATTCTTGATGGTAAGATTATCGATGGCGATGTGATTGTCATTCGCCGTGAAGGGCCCAAGGGCGGCCCAGGTATGCGTGAGATGTTAGGGCCGACAAGTGCGGTCATGGGGCGCGGTCTTGGAGACAAGGTAGCGCTGATTACGGATGGACGTTTTTCCGGTGGCAGCCACGGTTTTGTGGTTGGTCATATCACACCTGAGGCGCATGTAGGTGGGCCTATCGGTTTGCTCGAAGAGGGTGACATCATTACCATCGATGCTGTGAATAATGTGCTTAGTGTCAATGTCAGTGATGAAGATCTTGAAGGGCGCCGCGCGCAGTGGCAGTCGTATGAGCCGCGTTATAAGCGGGGTGTGCTGGCAAAGTATGCAGCGCATGTGACCTCTGCTTCTACGGGAGCGGTCACCGATAAGTTCGAATAGTCTTCTGGCTTCGTATTTCACTGCCCCCCCAGGGGTGGTTCCTCGGCCCGTGGCTCCTGGCAATGCGACTATTGCTGGAGATACGTTTTAGGCTTATAGCATAGCGAAAACGGAATAAAGACAATGGCGGTGACAAGCATTAGCTTGGTGAAAAACCAGAAGTAGGCAGCTCCTTCCAGCTTTGTCTGGCCACCAGCATAGTAGACGCTTTGTAGTAGCATGCCACGATCATTAGCTGGGGCTTGATCCAACATGCCTAGGCGTTTTTTCTCTCGTTGTAGCCAGGTTCCTTGTTCCTCGGTGATGCTTTGTCTGACGTTCAAGATGATGCCGAGGTCCCATGGTGTTTTGTGGGTCTGGTCAGGGCCGTCCGATGAGATGCGGGCAGAGTTTGAACTGATGAGGGTGTAACGCAGTGGCCTGCCCCATGGGTCGTTGATTGAGGCGAGGGCTTTGGCGCCACTAGCGGTGGTGGGTAGAGATTTTTTGATCCCATAAATATACTGGATAGAGGCTGCGCTCTGTTTGAGCTGGTCCAGTGCAGGTGAGAGGATCTCGCCATTGGTCATGAGAGTGAGGTCATCATTGGTACCAGTGGTGGCATCATATCCTGGATGCGTTTTTTCCATAGCAAGGGAAAGCTCTGGGATTTGAATGTAGGTGTTGATGATTCCGGTAAGCGCGTTGCCGGCAAATACCGAGAGCAGAAAGAGGCTCATGACAAAGGATTTCATTTTGCGCGGTGCCTGGGTGTAGGCAAATTCAAGGCAGACGATGGAGATAAGAATTTCAGCAGTAGTGAAAATGAGATAGGCGAGTAGTTGCCACCAGACACTGGGTGTGTGGCCTAGGTCGATCGCCTGCTGAGCCATGGAGATGACGGTAAAGGAAATCACCATAAGAAATAAACCGGTGCCAATTTTTCGCAGTGGGGTAAGAGGAATAATTTTCTCTGCGCTGGGATAGATCCACCATGAGAAAATGGGGATAAGCACCAGGATAAGGAAGGGGTTGGCGGCTTGAATCTGGGATGGTAACACCTCAAGCTCACGCACCGCGGCAGGCATGAAGCTGAAATCAAAGAGCCGGAGGTTCATTTTTTGTGCCTGAAAAACGAGCGTGTTTGCCGTCTGATCAAAGAGGCACCAGAAGACGGCAACAAAGAGAAACAGTGGGGCAAGTTTGCCAATGGCGACGAGTCCCTCTTTGCTGAAGAGCTCCTTGCCAAAGGCTTCTCCGTGAGGCGGGATGTGGACAAATTTGCGACGCCCCATCCAGAAAGTGAGGGTAGCAATGGCCATCAAAATGCCGGGGGTGCCAAATGCCCAGTGTGGACCATACCATTTGAGAATTAGGGGGATGGCAAGATTGGAGATGACCGCGCCAAAGTTAATGGAGAGGTAGAAGATATTGAAGATTTTGGGGATGAGATGCTGGTTGTTTTTGCCGAACTGATCTCCCACGTGCGCCGAGACGCAGGGCTTGATGCCGCCAGCGCCAATGGCAATGAGGCCCAAGCCGGCAAGCAGCCAAAGCTGAACAATGCCTGCCATGCCCATGAGTGCTAACACCAAGTGGCCAAGGCAATAGACAATCGATAGGGTGATGATCGTTCGGTATTTTCCGAAGAAGATATCGGCAATTAAGGCGCCAAAAAGAGGAGTGAGGTAAACCGCGGAATTGAAAAAGGAAACGTAGGCCGTTGCCTTGGCCTCACTCATGGACTCACCCCCAAGTACGCCAAGGTAATTGGCAAGGAAGACGGCAAGTGCCGCTTTCATTCCATAGAATGAAAATCTCTCTGCCGCCTCATTGGAGATGATATAGGGGATGCCGCTTGGCATGCCGCTGGTGTCGGAAGGCTGAGATGAGTAGGACATTTTAAGGTGCCTGGTTGTCTAAGATATCGAGCAATTTATCGATGCTGTCGATCTGGTGAGTAGGGGATTCGGAGATCAAGTCGGGAAGGTCATGATAGCCCCAGGTGGCGGCAACGGAGATCATGCCCGCATTATGTGCGGTGGCGATATCAACAGTGGAGTCTCCGACAAAGGCAATTTGCTCAGGTGATACATCTAAGCGTCTTGCTAGATCGAGTGCGCCTGCGGGGTCTGGCTTTGTAGGCACGCCCTGATGCTGACCGATTACGGCGGTGAAGGTGATGTCTGGAAAAATGAGGTCAGTGATTTTCTGGCAGAAGGCGTGCGGTTTGTTGGATAGAACGGCAATCTTAGTTTTCCTCTGGAGTAGAGCGGTGAGCGTCTCGTTCACTCCGGTATAGGGGACGGTGCCACCTTGCCAAGCGCTGGAATATTCATCACTCACCGCACCAGTGAGTTCTGCGATTTGCTCAGGGTCATAAGCATCTGGGCAAGCGCGCTCGACAAGTTTAACAATGCCATCGCCTATGAAGGTGCGCACGGTGCTCTCGTTATGGGTGGGCAGCTGGTGACGTTTGAGGATCGTGTTGAGGGCCTTGGCGATGCCTGACAAGGAATGAACCAAGGTGCCATCCAAATCAAAAATAATAGCTCGTATCACGCGTGTAAGCATCACGGGCATTGCTCAAGAATTCAAGAGCAGAGCCAATAAAAAGTAGCTGTGATCAGCAGTCGGTTCGGCTAATATTAATCTGCGATCTTGTGAAGGTGAATATCTGTCTGGGGGAAGGGGAATGAAAGCCCTTCTTTGTCGAAGGCTTTTTTGACCTTCTCAGTGACATCAAAGTAAATCCCCCAATAGTCGCTGGAGTTGGCCCAAACACGAACAATGATATTGACCGAGTTGTCGGCCAATGCGTGAACGGCGATGAGCGGTTCAGGGTCACGATCGACCCTTTCATCAGCATTGATGATCGAGCTTAATACCTCTTTTGCTTGATCGATGTCGTCATCGTAGCTGATGCCGAAGGTGAAATCGACACGGCGCTTGTCTTCTGCTGAGTAGTTAATCAGTGAGCCCGTGGCAACGGGTCCATTGGGCAAGATGATGCGTTTGTTGTCGCCAGTATTGATAACGGTGTTGAAAATCTGAATGCTGCGCACCTTGCCGCTGTGTCCTTGGGTCTCGATGAAGTCACCGACTTTAAAGGGTTTAAGAATGAGAATGAGAATGCCTCCAGCGAAATTCTGGAGAGTTCCTGAGAGCGCCATGCCTACAGCGAGTCCTGCGGCGCCGAGGATGGCGACAAAAGAGGTCATCGGGAAACCTGCAATACTGGCACAGGTAATGATCAAGAGAACCCTGAGTGACATCGATGCCAGGCTCAGGATGAAGGTCTCGAGCGCTTGATCATAATCTACTTTATCGAACCATTTTTCGAGCGCCTTACAGAGCACGTTGACGATCTTCCAGCCGATCCACAGGCTGATGATGGCGGCGACCAACTTAAAACCATATTGGGCTGAAAGCTGGGTGATTTGTTCAATGATTTGTTCGAAGTTAATGTCCATTACCTATGGGTCTTAAGTTTTTGGGCGTTATTACGCAATGCGAAATTTAGGCATATTGATGCTACGATAAGCTGTGGCTGGACAGCTGGTATTTCCGCGGTAGAATCCGGCCATGCTTCCTGAGCTTGTCACAAAGATCCCCGGCCCTCGCTCCCTTGCGCTGGCTGATGAGCTCAAGCGTTATGAGTGCAGAAATGTGACCTATATGGCTGAGGATTGGCCGGTTTTCTGGAAGCGTGCTGATGGCATCAATGTCTGGGATGAAGATGGTAATCGATTCATCGATCTTACCGCTGCCTTTGGTGTAGCGGGTCTGGGTCACGGCTGGTCAGCGGCAGTGATGGCTGAGCAGTCAAAGCAGCTCATTCATGGTATGGGCGATGTGCATCCCACCGCATTAAAAGTGGAGGTGTGCAGGCTGTTGTCGGCAATGAGCTTCGAACGCTGGAATGAGGGTGTGGGCAAGACGACTTTAAGTAACTCGGGATTTGAGGCGGTGGAGACGGCCTTGAAAACCGCAGTGATGGCTACGGGTAAAGCCGGCTTGGTAAGTTTTAAAAACGGCTATCATGGTCTGGGTTATGGTGCTCTTTTAGGAGCGGGAATTGATAAGTTTCGAAGGCCATTCGAAGGCCAGCTGGCACCCTTGCGTGCGCAGCTTGATTTCCCGACAGATCAGTATGAAATGGATGTTTTGGATCATCAGCTTAAAGAGATCAATGCTGAGCATGTCGGTGCGCTTTTGGTTGAGCCTATTCAGGGGCGTGGAGGTAAGGTGGTGCCGCCTGACGGTTTCTTGGCGAAGCTGCGTGCCTGGTGCGATGCCAATGATGTGATACTGATCTATGATGAGGTCTACAGTGGTTTTAACCGCACTGGCAAAATGTTTGCCTGTGATTGGGAGGGTGTGGCGCCTGATATGATTTGTTTGGGTAAGTCTCTTAGTGGAGGTTACCCGATCTCTGCCTGTGTGGGTAAAGCAGCGGTGATGGATGCCTGGCCTAAGTCCGAGGGGGAGGCTCTGCATACGAGCACGTTTTTGGGTAACCCCGTCGGATGCGCCATGGCGGTGGCTTCGTTGCAGGCGCACGCCTCAGATCAAGTGCAAGGCGAGGTGGAGGCTAAGTCTAAACTGCTCAGAGAGATGCTCAATCAAGTCAAGAGCCCGTTTATTCATGAGGTGAGGGGCAGGGGCTTGATGCTTGGTATGGAGCTGAGGCATGCAGATGGTAGTGCGGCAGGTGATGTGGCTGGCAGTGTGCTCGTTAAGATGATGCAGCAGGGTGTGTTCATGTTAGCTGATGGAGCTGAAGGGAATGTGTTGGCGTTTACGCCGCCATTTGTGATCAACGAGGAGGAAATGGCATATGCGGTGCAACGACTGCAGAGCGCGCTTGACCGTTAGGTCTGCCAGACAATACTTAGCTAAAGATGACTGCCGCCCCTATGATTTGGTTTAATGGAGAATTGATTTCTGCCAATGATGCCTGCGTGTCGCCATTCGACTTGGGCTTGACCGTTGGGTTTGGCGTTTTTGAAACCATGGCGGCTTATGATGGCAAGGTCTTTGCCTATGACTTACATCATGCGCGGCTTATTAAGTCGGCTGAGGTGTTCGCTTTGCCGGTGCCTGAGCGTTCGGTCATTAGCGCAGCGATCGCCGAGGTCATTGAAGCGAACCATTATCATCAGGGACGCTATCGCATCAGGGTGACCTTGAGTGGTGGGGCCAACCAGCTCGGTGGAGGTCGTCAACAAGGTGACGTGATGGTCACTGCCCGATCTGCAGATTCTGCCAGTGACGGTTCCAGTGGCAGTGGCAGTGACAGTGACTTGGCTAAGCTTGCATGGGTGCCCTTTGTGATCAATGAGCGCGCGGCGACTGCGGGGGTGAAATCAACATCATACGCGGATCATGTGCTGGCCTATCGCCATGCGCTCAATGCTGGAGCAGACGAGGCCTTGATGTTTAACTCTCAGGGGCATTTGGCCGAGGGTTCGATGTCGAATGTATTTGTCGTCAAGGATGGTGTTGTGCAAACGCCATCACTAGCGAGTGGTTGCCTGCCAGGTGTGACGAGGCAGCTGGTGATTAATTTGTGTGCTGATCTCGATCTGCCGGTCGAGGAGTGTCAGCTTGGGGTGCAAGATATAGATAACGCGGACGAAATCTTTTTGACGAGTTCGCTGCGTGAAATTCAGGCGGCGGTATTGCTAGGAACGAAAGCTAGGGCAACAGAGGCCGTGACAGGTGAAGTCACTGGCCGACTGGCCGAGGCCTATGCGGAAATGGTCAGGAAGGAGTTAAGCTGATGGCCTTGTCGAGTTACACCATGCCGATTAGTGCTGACAAGGTGGAGGTGATCCGCAAGATTTTGGTGGAAGCTGGTTTCGAGATGAAGCAGAAAGCGTATGCTCATTTCTCAGGCAAAAAAGGAAAACTCAATGTCACCGTCTATGAGAAAGGCCCTAAGGTTTTAGTTCAGGGGGGAGATACGGAGGACTTTGTCAGGTTTACATTAGAGCCGATGGTTTTTGGTGAAGCGAGGTTGGGCTATGAGGAGGTCAATGAGCCGGATATGTTCACCCCGCACTTCGGTATTGATGAGAGTGGTAAAGGTGATTTTTTTGGCCCGCTTGTCGTAGCCGGAGCCTACACCGATGCCACATCAACTCGTGCGTTAATGGATGCCGGCGTGATGGATAGCAAACGCATTACCAGTGCGGCCAAGATTGCAAAATTAGCCGGGATTATTCGTGCAACACCTGGGGTTGCCTATGAGGTGATCAGCATAGGACCTGAGCGATACAATGAGATGTACAGTTCATTCAGAAATCTCAATCGCTTGCTCGCTTGGGGCCACGCTCGCGTAATCAAAAGCCTGGCAGGGAAAGTGCCGGATTGTCCGCGAGCTTTGAGTGATCAGTTTGCCCGCAAGGAGGTGCTGGAAAAGGAGCTGTCTCGTCACGGGCTTGATCTTAAGCTTGAGCAAAGGACCAAGGGTGAGAGTGATGTAGCGGTTGCTGCCGCCTCGATCTTAGCACGTGAGCGGTTTGTAAAATGGATCACGGATTCCAGTGAGAAGTCAGGGGTGAAGATTCCGCTCGGTGCTGGGCCTCATGTGCTCGATGCCGCACGAGAGCTCATTGGCAAACACGGCGATGAGATCCTGCCAAAGGTGGCAAAAATGCACTTTAAGACTTCACAGGAAGTGTAGCTTGAGTTGCCAGCCAATCAATGCACTCATCGAGCAGGTTTTTATCCATTGCGTGAACATCTTCTCCCTTGCCAATATCGCGGAGCAGTAAGACGGTGAGCTCACCACCTAAGTGCTCACGGAATTCCTCGAGGCCATTGAATACCTCTCTGGTGCCATTAGCGCACTTTTGCTCGAGCGAGGCGTGCCAGGTCGGCAGCTGGAGTTTTTTGAGCACCTTGAGGATGCGCATGGCGGGTTCTTCACTGAGGCGGCCGGTTTTCCAAGAATAAGCGGTGTCCAGAGCCATGCCTATGCCCACAGCCTCGGCATGGCTGAGTTTGAAATCGGTGAGCTGTTCGAGCTTGTGAGCTGCCCAGTGGCCGAAATCGAGTGGTCTGCTGTTGCCGTTTTCAAAGGGATCACCGCCGTAGGCGATGTGCGCGGCGTGCAGCAGGGCGGAGCGTTCCACGGTTTCTTCAAGGGTATGAGGCTGAAGCTTGGTAAGTTGATCGCAATGATCTTCAATCCAGTGGAAAAAGGCGGCGTCCTTGACCAAGGCAACTTTGACGGCTTCGACGATGCCGGCACGACGGTCGGTTTCCGGCTGGCCGTGAAGAAAGGAAAAATCATTCACCACGGCGTGAGGCACGGCGAAGGTGCCGAGGAAGTTTTTTTTGCCGTAGGCATTGATGCCATTTTTGACACCCACGCCGCTGTCGTCTTGTGAGAGGGCGGTGGTGGGAAAGCGGACCAGGCGGATGCCACGGTGGGCGGTGGCGGCGGCCAGGCCGATGACATCGAGGTAGGCGCCTCCACCAATGCAGATGATGTAGGAGTGTCGGTCGATGCCAGCTTGTTCGATGGTGTCCCAAGCGGCTTTCAGGGTATCGGTATTACCTTTGCATGCCTCGCCCCCGGCTTGCACCACGGTGCCCTTGGATATAAAGCCGGGCATGCGTTCGAGGTAATCGTTGACTTGCCCTTCAAGGTTTGGAAATGCCTCGGCCACGCCGCTGTCGATGAAGGCGATTACTTTGGCGTGACCATTGGTTTCGAGCAGGTCGATGAGCAGGCGGTTTTCTGGCACAAAGGCATTCCGGGTGAAGCGGACGCGGTGCTTGGTACTGATTCTGATATCGAAGTCCTTGCCTTGCATGTCGATTAATACGCGTGGTTGACGGCTAATATTAGCTGAAAATGGAGAAAATGCGAGGGATTAGCTTTGATTTGGCCACTAGATCGCCAATCTCTGCAAAAAAATCTGTGCATTTTGTGGTAGGCGTGGTTTTTTCTTCGGGACATGAGCGACATCGAAAATATCAACATTACCATGAACACCAGCAAGGGGCCGATTAAGATCAGCATGTTTGCGGGTGATGCCGAAGTGACCTGTGCCAGTTTCCTTAACCTTGCCAGCCGTGGATTTTATGACGGCCTGATATTCCATCGCGTCATCCCCAACTTTATGATCCAGGGTGGTGACCCGACCGGCACGGGTAGTGGTGGTCCTGGCTACAAGTTTGAGTGTGAGTGCAAACCTCACCTCAAGCACGACAAGCCAGGGATCCTGTCGATGGCGAATGCCGGACCAAACACCAACGGCTCACAGTTTTTTGTTACCCACGGACCAACACCACACCTCGATGGTAAACATACCGTTTTTGGTGAAGTCACTGAGGGTCAGGATGTCGTTGATGCGATCGCCCAGGGCGATACCATTGAATCCATTGAGATTCACGACAGCACCGATGCGTTGTTTGCCGCTCAGGCAGACCGGATTAAGGACTGGAATGCTAGCTAAACTAGTAAGC
>JAACFN010000161.1 GCA_009937455.1 Verrucomicrobiaceae bacterium
CCCGAACCGACCGTGAAGATGTTGTTATTCAAGTTGTCGATCACGACAGCGTTCGCCGTGAGGGAAACATTCTGCCCATTGCCACCCGTGCCGAAGTTAAAATTCGTCCCATATCGCGCGTCGAGATTACCCGACAACGTGATACTGCCACCGTTCATATTGTAGTTGCCTATGGTAGCCGCTTCACCCAACCTGCCTACAGTGATATTACTTGCGGTCACGGTTCCGGAAGCACTTTGATTAATGGTATCCTGGGAGCTTCCGTGTCTGGCAAGCTCGATATGAGTGCTCCCAATATTCAAATGGGCATTGATGTTAAGTACGATCCCCGTTCCGTTAGCATCACCAAATCGCAATATTAACGGAGAGAAGGAATTTGCCGGGGTAAAGTCACTGTTTAAGTTAAGGACAGGGTTGCCACCTTGAACAAGGGCGTTTGAACTCCCCCCCGTCGATCTCCAACCCGGCAGCTGATCACTAGCAGCACCACTTGACGTGTTACCGTCGAAGTCAGCCCAGTTGGCTGCGTTGGTGAATTCATTGTCGCCACCTCCGCCATCCCATTGCACACGGTCATCGGCTGCATAAAGAGTGGGACTTATTGTGATCGTCAACGCCAGCGCGGTGCACAAGCTTGCCGATGACAAACGGGCAAGGGGCTGACGGGGAGATGTGTGGATATTTTTCATGGTAAGCTGTGGATGTTAGGTATGAGGTTGGGGGTGTTGTTATGATGTCTATTTAAGGGGCGAGTTTGGTGCTGAAGCTAAGAGTTACGACAAAATCAATTCTTTTTGATTACTTAATAATTAATGTAAATTTATCTAATTCGCCCAAAATGATATCAGTTTTTTTAAATATTGTCTATCCCCCTTTTGGGTGATGCCGGCCGCGTTGCGGCAGTTCGAGTTGAGAGTTCGAGTTCAAGTGGGGAGCCGCAAGCCCTATGCGGGCTGATGGCGGATTTCTGATGAGAGATGGCGGATATGGCCGCCTGCGGCTGACTCACGCCAAGACGCGAAGGCGCAAAGTAGGACAGCTTTGCAAGCTGTCGACGGGTCGGGGTGCTCAGGTTGCCGACAAGTTGAAAACTTGTCCTACTTTACAGCCGCAACGCGGCTATCCGCCATCATTCATCCGCCATCATATATCGCCGCTAGCGGCTATCGCTCATCCGACATCCTTCATCAGCTCTGCGCCCAGGCAGAGCTTCAGATCCCTACATGATGGGCTCTTTATTACCGAGGTGCTTGGGCTGTTGGTTGGTGATGTTGACATCAAGCCACATCTTCACCCGGGCGAGCACCTCACGATCTTCAGTCTTACGCGCGGCGTAGCCTTCGACGTCTCGTGCGTTGTAGCCATAGACGGTAATTCCGTTGGCCTTGGCAATATAGGCCGCTCGCTCATTCTGAAACTTCTGGCTGACAAGGGTCAGCTCACTGAGCCCAAAGATTTTATTAGCTCTTACTACGGAGTCTAGCGTGCGCAGGCCAGCGTAATCACAGACAATCCTATCATAGGGGACCCCGGCCTTGACCAGTGCTTTCCTCATGGTGACCGGCTCATTGTAATACTTCTCCCGGTTATCACCAGAGACGATCAGGAAATCCACCTTACCGGCATGCCATAGCTCTGCGGCTGCTTGGATACGATACTTGAAGTAGAGGTTATCCCGAGTGCCCAGCTTGTGCGAGCAGCCAAAGACAAGCCCAGCACGCTGCACCGGCACATCATTGACATCGTCAAATAAAATACCTTTTCCAGCACTGGTGGCGGCGAAGTTGGCATACCAGATGAAACCCACAAAAAGCGCAAAGAACATGAAACCAGTGAGCAGGGTCCTCCTCAGCCATGCAATCAGGCGGGGCCGTTGCCTGATCAGCCCATCAGCCGCTTGGCTCTCTTCCGTTGCACATTGCTCCGCTGCATGCTCTTCGGTGCTTGTATCACTCATCCTTACTCCAGCTTGCTCTGTTTATGCAGTCTCCTCCCCTCGGCGCGGTATGTTTACCAAGGTTTTCACCACGGTGGTAAAAATACCATCCTTCGGGTTCTCAGGAGCAACCACTCTCAACTTTCTGAGGGCGGGAGTCAGTGAGATGTTCTCAACTCGGCCAATATATTCACCATCTACCTCCATGGGCACTTCCCGGTCACAGTGAATTTCATAGCTTTTGGACTGCAGATACTTCACCGAGGAATTGCCCGCGTCTATGGCACCTGTAGCGAGTCCTTTAACGGAGTCACGGATGAGTTTATAACCGGCCTCGGTAAAGACCAGCATGTCGAGCATGTCATCAGCATGGTCCGCTTTTCGGAAGAGTTTCACCTGACCACCGTAAAGTGAGCCATTGCCCGCAAGCGCACAAAAACCTTCTTCCTCATGCCCATCATCACAAATGATGCGCATCTTGGGAGGCTTGTCACCCAGCACCTTCATCGCGGTCATAATGTAGGCCATAGGACCAAGAATCTTTTTCTGCTCCCAGGTAGTCTCCTCGATGACCTGAGCGTCAAAGCCGATGCCCGCCATCTGCATGAAGGGCCTGCCATTAGCTTCAAACAGATCGACTTCCTTGATGAATCCAGCCTGCAGAACCTCGAGGGATTTTTTCAAGTTGCCATGGGGCAAGCCAAGCTCGCGGGCAAAGACGTTCATGGTGCCCGCTGGTAAAACACCAAGCGCGGTGCCCGTGCCCGTCAGGCCTTGGACGACGGCATTGAGCGTGCCGTCCCCTCCAGCTGCCACCACAATAGGCTCACCGTCAGCAGCGAGCTTGGTCGCCAGCTCGCGGGCATCCTCAGCACTGCGGCTCGCATAGAGCACAAACAACTGGGCATGCGTCATCAGGAAACGCAGTGTCCTCCGCCCTCGCTGGCTGCGAGCACTAGGATTAAAAATGAGCGGATACCGGCGTGACATCAAAGCTGATCCTGCACGTAATTGAGCACTTTTGAAACCACGAATTCATGAATCTTTCTCCGGCTAGATGATGATTTCTATTTGATGCTTGCCCCCCTGACACGCTGAGTTCAAAACATAGGTCATGACCAAACAGCTTGAAGATTTGTTCTCATTTTTACGTTTTGCCAGTATCTCAACGGACTCCAATCACAGCGGCGATGTTCGTGCCTGTGCAGACTGGCTCATCGAGAAACTCAATCATATGGGTCTGGATACTGAGCTGCATGAAACTCCGCAGCACCCTATCGTGGTGGCGCGCAACAAACATGTGGCGGGCAAAAAGACCTGCCTGATCTACGGCCACTATGATGTGCAACCAGTGGATCCCGTAGAGCTCTGGGACTCACCACCATTTGAGCCAGAAATACGTGACGGCAGAATATGGGCACGCGGCTCTACCGATAACAAAGGACAAATGTTAGCTCATGTGCTCGGAGTCGAGCAGTGCCTTGAGGAGGATGGCGAGCTTCCTGTGAACCTCATTTTCCTCTTTGAAGGAGAGGAAGAAATCGGCAGCCCGAACTTGATGCCTTTTCTGCAACAGCATAAGGACGAGCTCAAGTGTGATGTGATTGCCGTCTCCGATACCGGCATGGTCGCAAGGGGCATTCCTACCTTAGGTTATGGCTTACGTGGCATTGCCTGCTGTGAAGTCACCGTCAAGGGGCCATCGGGAGACCTCCACTCTGGTGTCTATGGAGGCGCCGTCGCCAATCCAGCCACCGCCGTCGCCAGGCTGGTGGCATCCCTTCACGACTCGGAGGGCAACATTGCCATTGATGGCTTTTACGATGACGTTCGGCCGCTGGAAGAATGGGAGCGCACCATGTGGGCGGATGTTCCCGGCATGTCTGAGCAGGACATGCTTGCAGTCACCGGCTCCCCCACCCTCTTTGGGGAGCCCGGCTATAGCTCTGCGGAGCGGCTCTGGGCACGCCCCACCGCTGAGGTCAACGGCATCGGCAGCGGCTATCAAGGTGAGGGATCAAAAACCGTGCTACCTGCCGAGGCCATGGCCAAGTTTTCCTTCCGCCTGGTGCCAGATCAAGACCCCAAGGACATCATGAAAAAAGTGCAAGCACACTTAGAAAAACACGCCCCTGAGGGTGTCACCGTCGAGGTTGAGGTGGGTCATGACGGCAAACCCTTCTATGCAGACCCCAACTCTGAAAATGGCAAAGCAGGGCAAGCCGCCTTGAGGGCAGCCTTTGGCAAGGAACCCGTTCTCATCCGTGAGGGAGGCTCCATTCCGATCAT
>JAACFN010000162.1 GCA_009937455.1 Verrucomicrobiaceae bacterium
CGATCCGGCGGAAAGCCCCAACGCTCAACAACGAGTTCCCAGGCCCAATCGATGGCTTCCTTCTTAAAGTAATCACCAAATGACCAGTTCCCCAGCATCTCAAACATGGTGTGGTGGTAGGTATCGTAGCCGACATCCTCGAGGTCGTTGTGCTTACCCCCAGCACGAATGCACTTCTGGGTATCTGTCGCACGTGGAGGATCATAGGGCGCCTTATCTGTTCCGAGAAAATAAGGCACAAACTGGTTCATACCCGCATTGGTAAATAGCAAACCTGGACTTTGCGGCATCAATGAAGCCGAGGGCACGATGCTGTGTTGCTTTTCCTTAAAAAAATCGAGGAAGCTCTGACGGATCTCGGAAGCGGTCATCTGGGAAATAGTGAATTTTGAATAGTGAATGAACTCCACTGTGGGGTGTCGATACGGGAAGATCACCGCCAAGTAAAGCTCAGAGGCGTTAATGTGCCAGCCGTAATCGGATCAAATCGATCCAGGCAGATGATTCCGCAGTAAAGTCAAACAAGGGGGCTCGCTGGGCGACCTGCTTCTTTAAACCCTCATAAAAAGACAGCTCTGCAACGCAACGCTGGAGCAAGCCGACCGCAGCTTGAGCATCCCCACTCGGGAAAAGACCCAGATAATCCTCTCCCAGCATGCCAACATTGCCCCTGATATCACTGGCAATCACAGGCAAGCCCATGGTCACCGCCTCACAGATCGCATTGGCTCCACCCTCCACCGTAGAGGTATTGAGCAATACATGTGCTCGCGCCATTCTTTCGATCAAAGTGGTGTGATCTAATTTGCCGCACCAGTT
Source organism: Verrucomicrobiaceae bacterium (assembly GCA_009937455.1). Lineage (GTDB taxonomy): Bacteria > Verrucomicrobiota > Verrucomicrobiia > Verrucomicrobiales > Akkermansiaceae > Oceaniferula. Next base: position 820 of record JAACFN010000162.1, read on the forward strand.
AAAATGCTCCACCTCGGCACTGGCATGGTTCATTTCAGCCGCCAAGTGCTCAGATGCATCGCCGTAGCTATTGATCAAAATGGGCGAATCCATCGGCAGTAAAGCAGCCACCTCAACCGCAAGTTGTGGGTTTTTTACCGCGCGTAGATTGCCCGCCATCACCGCTTCAAAACGATCACCGCTGGCGGCAATGTGAGTGATTCCTGCAGGTAAGCGAACACTCGGAAAAATACACACGGCTTTGTGCTGCAGCCTCTCAGGAAGCACCTTCAGATCTGCCTCATGCAGTGTAACTAACGCGTCAGCACGCTCCATTGTTTGCCTCGTTTCGGAGCCTTCGTCTTCCATCTCTGGATGGTTAATATCCGAACCCGTCACCACCACCACCACCTGACGCCCCGGATTTCGCCGATCAAAATCAGCCACCACGCCGGCACTGCGCCAGGCATTCAGTGCGACTAGACATCTCGCGTCCGCACCCTGATAGTTCTCAGCCTCCACCTGCACATCCATACCAGCAGCGCGTAAAATCAATTCAGTGCGATCAGCCGTCATTGCATTCCCCTGCCCTGTCTCTTTGGGGAATGGTGAATGAATAAGAACGTCAATCATGGTTACTGAATAGAAGCCGAGGATTACAAGCTGTTTTAAAACGAGTGGCAGCTGACACGCATAAGCTGATTACCGCTTAAAGAAATTGAAGCGATTGGATCGGTTGGGCGCAACGGCTCGAAGCGGATGAACCGCGCAGAAATCGTTTTCAGCAGGCAGCATGTCAGCAGGAATATCTGCCGTGTAGGATGAGCGATGATAATCACACCCTCGGGTGGCCCGCTTCGCCGACCAGCGGCACAGCTGTGCTCGCTTGAGCTCAAACGGCTTAAACTCAGGTGTGGCATAGCCAAGCTGACCCGCCGTCTTCATCACATCTGTCCAGATGGGAGCTGCCAAGGTCGAGCCATAACCACGGTTAATAATTTTTTTAGGGCGATCCATCCCCACCCAAACTGCACAAGTCAGCGTGCCCGTATACCCAGCAAACCAAGCATCTTTATAGTCATCCGTCGTTCCCGTCTTGCCGGCACAAGGAGCCTTGTAACCCAGTGTTCTGACTCTATTTCCGGTGCCACGCTCAACCACTTGCTGCAGGGTGTTAGAGATACTCCAGGTAGCACCGGGAACTGCCGCACTGATTACGAGTTTGCCAGAGTCACCCTTACCCGGGTAGACACGCTCCCCGGAGGCATTGCGTATCTCTTGGATGATATAAGGCCTGTACCAATCGCCATTGTTAGGAAAAACGGTATACGCACTGGCAATCTGCCAAGGAGTTGCTTCCCAGGTGCCCAAGTAGCTCGATGGATTTTTTGGTATACCCTGGATAAAGCCAACATCCATCGCTGTCTGATTCACACCTTCAAGCCCAGCAAAGTTCCCCACCCTCACCGAGGAAGTATTACGTGATCTCACCAGTGCATCCTCTGCAGTAATAAAATCACTAAACTTTCCATCCGAGTTAGCCGGCGACCAAGATCTAGGCGCACCGTCAATCTCACCGGGCCTGATCGCTCCATCAGGTATCCATGTCTTCGGCATCAAGCCTCGGTTAAAGGCAGCAAGATAGACAAAGGGCTTAAACAGCGATCCTATTTGACGCTCTGCTTGAATGGCTCGATTGTATTTTGATTCGTTGGCATCTCGTCCGCCGACTACGGTGAGCACAGCCCCAGTGCCGTTTTCAATCACAACACACGCACCTTGCACATATGCTGGTCTGCCCCGCTTCTCTGCTGGCAGGCTTTGCCACTTCTTACGTGTTTGGTGCCAATACCCGGGAGTTTGTTCCACCCTAGCAAGATTACGCTCCACGGAGAGTTCGGCCGCACGCTGTATGGTATGGTCAACTGTGGTGATGACGGTGAGCCCGCCATACTCAATATTATGTTCCTCAAGAATGCGATCCAGCTCACGGCGCACCGCGTCCATCACATAGGTATCCATCACAACTCGTCTATATTTAGGCCGGACAATGAGTTTTTGTTTTTTTGCCCATTCGGCCTGCTGCTCAGTAATGTGACCATAATTGACCATTCGACCCAGGGTGACATCACGCTCACGAGTGGCAGCTTCGATATTTTTAAACGGGGAAAATGCGTTCGGCCCTCGAATAATGCCCGCTAGCATGGCTGACTCGGAGAGACTCAATCGACTTGCCGGTTTCTCAAAGTAGGTTCGTGCAGCTGATTCCACCCCGCGGATAGAGTGACCCCAGAATATACGGTTCATGTAATGTTCGAGGATCTTCGACTTGTCATAATTCCTCTCAATTCTCCACGCCAATGCCATCTCCAGCAATTTCTGATCAATGAGCTGTGCTGATGATTTTTTCTTGCCTGAGTCAGGTTGAAACCAGGTATTTTCAGCGAGCTGAATACTGATCGTAGAGGCACCTTGAGCAAAGCGGCGACGTTTGATATTTTCTACCGTTGCCCGAATCACCCCCTTAATATCGACACCGAAGTGATTGTAAAAACGGGCATCCTCCCGCGATATCAGCGCATTGCGAAACTCCTTTGCCACTTGATCATAGCGGACTAGGTAGCGGTTGTCTCCATGCAGTCGGCCCAACTCACTGCGGCCGTCTCTTGCATAAACCACTGTTCTTGCCGGCATCTCAGCAACCTTATCGAGATTATACTGCATGGCTCTGGCGCCGTAAAAAAGAGCTAACACTGCAAAGAAACCTGCCATCAAAACCGCCAGATAACCGGCGGCCCTAGCTGGCCATTTCATCAATAGGTTCCAATCTTGAGTAAAGCGGTCGACGAGACCAAAGGGCCAGCTCCAAACCATCATCAAGCAGCCTCGCTTGCTCGCCGCAGATTGACGACGACGATTAGCCGCTTTCTTGGTAGCTCGTCGTCTAGGCGCCGCTTTTTTACGCCCAGACTTCGCCGCAGCAGAGCGCTTGCGACCTGAACGAGATCCTGCATTGGATTTTTTTGCTGCCATGGTGTATTGTCCCCCTCCAACTAAAATAATTTTCAGCCCAGAGTTCCTGCGTCTGCCAACAGGTGTATCATACCTCAACAGCTTCTCACAAGCTAGCGTGACGCCGAAATTTGTGGCACAAACCTCAATTTATGCAACGCTTCTCATGGTGAAATCGCACAATAAAAGCCTATCGATGCATCATAACCCTGTATTCATGAGAACGTATTTCACCAAGCCAATGATGTTCGCCACGATATTTACCCTAGCCATACTGGTGATTCAGCCACTGGCGGCAGCGCCCAGCCCGCAAAACATCTCTCAGCTCAAATCACTGGAACAGAAAGTTACAGGCGTTGTACAAAAAGTGCTGCCCGCCACTATATC
>JAACFN010000163.1 GCA_009937455.1 Verrucomicrobiaceae bacterium
CAGGAACTTTACCCGAGACGCTCTTTATCATGTTCCAGATGACCTTCGCTATTATTACTCCGGCCCTTTACGTTGGCGCCGTTGTTGAGCGCATGAAGATGAGCGCTATTGTCGTCTTTTCCGCACTCTGGCTCGTGCTCGTCTACGCCCCCGTCTGCCACTGGGTATGGGGTGGTGGCTGGCTTGCCGAAATGGGAATCCAGGATCTTGCGGGAGGCATCGTCGTGCACGCCACCGCTGGCGTCACAGCACTGGTGATGGCAATCATGCTCGGACGCCGCAAAGGTTTTCCAGAGCATCCACATCCACCACACAACCCTGGCATGGTCTATATTGGTGCCTCAATGCTGTGGGTTGGCTGGTTTGGCTTTAATGCCGGCAGCCAGGTCAGTGCCGGACAAGGCGCTGGCATGTCCATGCTTGTCACTCACCTGTCCGCTGCCACCGCCGCCGGTGTCTGGGGCCTCATGGAGCGCACGCTCAATGGTAAGGCGAGTCTCGTTGGTATGGTCACAGGCTTGATTGCTGGACTTGCCACCATTACACCTGCTTCTGGTAATGTCGGCCCGATGGGTGCCATTGCTATCGGTGCTATTGCGGCCGTGTTCTGCTACTACGCAGTGAACCTGATCCGTAACAAATTCAAAATCGATGACTCCTTAGACGTCTTTGCCGTTCACGGTGTCGGCGGTATCCTAGGCACCATCCTACTTGCTGTCTTCGGGCAAACTGCATTTGGCGGCCTCGGCAATCTAAAGCCCATGGGTGAGCAACTCGGAATACAGCTCACTGGACTTGGCGTCACGATTGTCTGGTCAGCCGTAGCAACAGTCATTATCATGCTCGTAACCAAAGCCACCATCGGTATCCGTGTAACAGAAGAAGAGGAAAACCGAGGAATGGATCTCACCGAACACGGTGAAGATGCCTACAGTGAACTGTAAATGTTCACCCACAGGTTGGCGACATCATCACCAACCATGACTTCAACCAGCAAGCCACTCACCATCCTTTACAGGGACGAGTGGCTTGTTGCTGTAGACAAACCCGCTGGCCACTTAGTTCATCCTGCCGATCAGCCAAAAGATGACGACCTAGTCACCATGAAAATCCTGCGGGATCAGATCGGTCATCCTGTCTACACCATTCACCGCATTGACCGCCCTACTACCGGGGTTCTTCTTTTTGGCATATGCCGCAACACCGCCAAAGCATTGCACCGTGCCTTGGCACGTCACGAGATAGCTAAAACCTACTGGGCTGTCTGCCATGGCGTGGCCCCTGCCGATCCATGGGAATGCTACGTGCCCAATCAAAAAGAGGAGCACTTACCAATACGAGATGCTCACACCAGCTTCCAGCGTCTAGCGGTATCAACCCCAGACGCAATGGTTAGGGAGGAGCCAGGCCAGATCTCGCTTGTTGAGGCTAGGCCACACACAGGGCGCTATCATCAGATCCGCAGACATCTACTGCATTATCAACTACCGATCATTGGCGATTTCCGCTACGCTGGAATTGACACTTCTTATCATCTTGGCGAACTTCTCGGCACCGGAACTCGCATGCTTTTAGAGTCCAAATCGATCACCTTTGATCATCCAATGACTGGTAAACAAGTGACTATATCCGCCCCTCCTGACCCAGCAATCATCAGCCTATTTCCTCAGTTTACTGTATTGTAACCGACTAGTTTCACCTTACATCTTCGCACCAGACGATCATGCCGCGCCCGCCATTGATATCACCTAATCGGCTTCTTGCATGGTACCAATCAGGCGCCATTACACGCAAGCAGTGGCTTGGCGGCATGCGGCTTCAGTTGCTAGAAGCTCTGAGAGAAATCTCCGAAGATGCTGCCAACCCTCAAATGGCACTTATGGAGAGATTGCGCTGCCGTAACGCGGCCCGCAAGCTTACACATAAGCACACTGAGGCTGAGCTGCGGGAGGTATTCATCAGCCTAAGCCAGCTCGATGATTTTCCACCTGCTAACTACCTCTGGAATGCCGATCAGTTAGACAATCCTCTGCACACCATACTTAGGGAAAAACGTGTTCCCGTGCTCAAATTCAAGGATGTTCAAATTCACCGCCTGAGTGCCAAGCTCACTATTGAATACGGTAGCTTGAAAGCCAAAAACCGCACACGAGAAAGAATTCAACTCCGCAGGGATTGGCGAGGTGTGCTGATTGTCGAAGACCGGCAATGCCAGAACAAACCATCATAAAATCAGGCTTACTAAAGATACACGTTTCAGGGGCTATTTGGTAAATACCATAAAATGCTGCCACGGCAGAAAATCCTCCGTTTTTAGGTGCTTCAATCCAACGGCCTGCATCTCCTTGATCGACTGAGCTTCTGTCATCTTATGCAGAGGTTTAATCGGCACGGCAGGATCCTCTGCGCGATATTCCAGCAAATAGACACAGCCACCAGGTTTGAGGGCGTGGAAGATCGACTGCATCATCTCGTTGGGATGAGAAAACTCATGGTAGGCATCCACCATAATCACCGCATCGACACTTTCTGCGGGTAACTGCACAGAATCGATCTTACCTAGATTGGCTTCTACGTTTTTCACTCCAAGGCGCTGCGCCTTTTGCGCAAGATAAGCCACCATTTCAGGCTGGATATCTACCCCGATCACTTTCCCTAATGGCACAATCTCTGCGAGCTGAAAGGAATAATAACCCGAGCCTGAACCAACATCGACCACCACTGCATCCGGTTTAATTTCCTGCGCCAAGCCCTGCATGACTCGGCTCGTCGCCTCCTCAGCTTCTCGTTCAGGACGTTCTAACCAGTGAATCGCAGCATGTCCCATAACCTGTGAAATCTCACGCCCCATATACACCTTGCCCGTGCCGTCCCGGCTTGCCTGCCTCTGCTCGTAGACGTGGGCCACGGGAGCATAAGGTTCAGCCACAGCAGCCACGCCTGAATCCTGCTCCTCGGCCTCCTTCATGTCTCTGACCCCATTCAGATACAGCATACCCCCGATCACCATGAGCAAAAGAATCAGATACCAGATAAGCCGCTTACGTTCTGCAAATTCCATGCCCATATCCCTAGCATACATGAGACCATGACACAAACCTCCTCTCAGCAGCATATTGATGTCACTACCTCACCACATCATCTTGCAGGTATGAGAAAAGCGCATTAGCCTGCCCCCATGGATTCAATCACCCAGGCAGCGCTAGGCGGCTTGTGCGGCGAAATGACGCTGCGCAAACAGCTTGGCTGGAAAGCAGTGGCTTGGGGATTGTTTATCGGCACCCTTCCCGATCTCGATATTATCGCCTACCCATGGCTCGATAAGGTGCAGCAGCTCTCATGGCATCGAGGCATTTCCCATTCTATCCTGATGTGCTTTGTGGCCGCCCTTGTCCTTGGCTGGCTGCTGGCCAAACTGCACCGGAAAAGAGGCGTGACCCAACGGCAAGCGACCTGGTTTGTCTTTATCACCTGGGTCACCCACGTCGCCATCGACTGCTTCACCTCCTACGGCACTCAGATCTTTGAGCCGTTTCATAACCACCGCTTTGCCTTGAACAACATGTCGATCATCGACATCTCATTCACCCTACCCATGCTGGCAGGTCTTCTGCTGGTTCTGTTTTTCAAGAAAAGCTCTCCCACCCGCACGATCATCGGACGCACGGCGGCCATCTGGCTCTGCCTTTATACCACCGCTAGCTTCACGCTCAAACACCAAGCGAACATTTACTTCGACAAACAACTCAGTGCACGCGGCATCACCCCAACACGAATAATGACCGCACCCACGATATCTAATATCTTTCTCTGGCGCATGCTGGCTGAATCTGAAGACCAGTATCACATCGCTTATTGGTCGGTTTTTGATGACTCCGCACGACCATGTCGAATCGACAGCACAGCAAAAGGACATGATGCCCTTGAACCCCTCAAAGATCATCCCGAAGCTGTGCAACTCGTCTGGTTTACGAAGAACTGGCACAAAGTCGTGCAAGCCTCCAGCAAACCAGACTCTCTCCTCCTAATCGATATGCGCTTCACTGAGATAGTCACTCCTGAAAGTAAAAGCCCCGTATTTTGCTGGCGGCTTCAAGAGCAATCCGGAAAGCTCGATTTTAACCAAGTCTCTTTCAG
>JAACFN010000164.1 GCA_009937455.1 Verrucomicrobiaceae bacterium
TAGAGCGGGTAGTCCCACCAGCAGCCATTTTTTTCCTGCTTAGAAATGATCAAGGCTGAGAGTTTTTGTTTCCACTTTTGCTGCTCCTGCGCCGGTAAAAAGGGGATGCACTCCGAGGCATAATAGTGACCATAGAAGTAGAAGTATCCGGAAACGGCAGCGGGAGCTTCATGGGGGACGGGGCGTTTACGGCCATGATCGAGCCAGCCTTGCCGGTCAAAGAGCCTTTGCAGCCATGTGCGGATGACGGTGTCGGTTACTTCGCTGTCACCAAATTTCCTCAGAGCGGCATTGCAAGCTTGAGAGCGACCAAGGGAGCCGGCTGGCGTATTGATGGATCGTCTTGGTGTCCAGCGGTGACTGAAGGAGTACATGTAGGAGAAGTCAGGATTACGCTGCATTTGAATCGATTGAACGCCACGCTTAATAACGGTAGCGGGAAGTTCGATATTCATGGCTGTGGCGACGTCATGCATTGCGAGTAAGGCTGTAGCGGTGGTAAAGCTCATAATGCTGCCTGAGGGTTTGGCGGTGAGATGCTGAAAGTCATAATAACCCCAGCCCTTATTAACGTCCTCGTGTCGAACTAGGCGTTTGATCTGAATGGCGGCTTGCCGGCGGTATTCCTCTCTCTTTGCAGGGTCGTCATGGTAACGGTAGAGTGATGCCAAGGCGCGCAGGCTGTATGCGTGGGCCCAGATGCTGTAAGTCGCCCTGGGATCAATGTTGCGAACATTCGGTAGGGTTTCAAGTAACCATGCTTCACCTCGCTCGATGGCCTTGAGGGTGGCCGGTCGTTGGTCACGACATTCTAACAGTCCGTGCAGGGCGAGTGCTGAGCTTGCCGTTCGAAATGCTTGATGGGCATCGGGCACGGGGGCATAGATGTTGAGCCCCTTGGTGCGGGTAGCGTTACCCCATGAGCCATTTTTGTTTTGATGTGAGACCAGAAAATTGACTCCTTGCTCGATGGAGCGGTTGATGTCCAAAGCACTTAGCTCAGGTGCTTTTTCTGCGGCCTTGAGGGAGCTTGTAAGGAGGGAGGAAATCGAAAATATGATGACCGCTGGGCATGCACAGCATGCAGATCGGAGCACTAGCTTTGTAAGCCGCCGGATCATTTGACGATGACCTGACTTGCATCAAGTCCTTTGGTGATGACTGCCCATTTGTCATTGGAAGCTCCAATAGAAACCGTGCGCGTGGCGGTTTTGCCATCAGCAAGTTTAACCTGAACTGTATGGCTGCCGTCATTGGCCTCACTGAGATATTCGACTGGTACTTTTAGCGCGTCATCCATGATATGGCTTAGGATTTTGACACTGGCTTTCATGCCCGGAACTATGGCGATACCGGAGGGGAGAGCGGGCTCAAGTGTGGTGAGGAATGTGTTTTTGGGGGACGGGTGACTAGCTGCGTTGCTTACTTTTACAGGAAAGGGTTTGTAGGGGTTGAGCTTGGTTGTTGCATATCCAGATGCGCCCTTGCTTATACCTGACAGCTTATCTTCGCCTGCCAGCGCGTAGAGTTTGAGTGATTCGCCCGTGGGGATGACGGTCATTAGGGTAGTGTGGGCTCGGAGTTTGCTGCCACGCTTAAGTGCTTTAGCGGCGGCCTCGGATTGCCACTTGCCGTTTTTGATTTCTCCATAATACACGGTGCCATCGACAGGTGCGGTGATTACCATCATGGCTCGGTCGTTTTTAAGTTTGGCGAGTCTTTCCTTTTTCTCCTGATGGTCTCGAGCGGCTTGGTCTGTCTGCTGCTGCTTAATTTGCAAATCTCTTGGTAGTTTCTGCCTTGCATCGGTATTGGCAATACGCGCATTTTCCAAGGTGCGCTTTTTGGTTTCAAGCTTACGCGGGATGGTGGTGCGTAGTGCCATGTCAGCATTTGCTTTTGCCCTGACTAATGAAAACTTGGCGCGTTCGACATAATAACGTGCACGCTTGAGGATGATTTCCTCCGTCTCCTCGGTTTTATCGTCCTCGCTATACATCTTGAGTAACTGCTCGAGTTCTTCTTGTTGAGATGCGAGGTAGAATTCTGCTCGAGTGATACTGCGCTTGGCTTCTTCTATTTCAAGTGCCTGGTGAGTAGTGAGGTAATACTCAAGATCTTCTGCGGCTTCGCGCTCGTTGCGTGCAAATGTATCCAAGCTGCGAGGTGTCGTGATCTTTAGTTGATCTAGTTCATGTTGTGCCTGAGCAAGCTTGAGCGCTTCTGAGGTGATCGATTTTTCTACAGAGGTGATCTCTTTATCTAATGCACGAGAATCGATGCCGATGAGGCTGCTTCCTTTTTTTACGTCAGCGCCGTGAGCGACAAGCGAGGTGACTTTAAAATCGGTCCATTCCTCCGGGTTAATGATGACAGCTTCAGATTGTGAGGGCAGGAAAATAGCGTCTAAGGCGGTCTCTACTTTAAATGTCTTAGGCTCGACGGTGTAAGTGTCTGCATAGGCAGTGTGGATCCCAAGTAGGGTGATAATAGAGAGCAAGTAGCGCATAAAAGAGATGGTTAGGAAGAAGGCGTAATGGCGAGTGTATGGCAGCTGTAGCTTGTGTGAAGCAGATAGTTTTAGTATGATTTTTTCCTCGCTAGCCATATGGTGTGATTGCGGCGCTTACTGCCTTTATGCGCGGCAGCAACACTGTTTTCACTGACATCGAAACCAGCTTTACGCAGTAACTTGGTAAATGCTTTGTCTGTGCGAGCAGACCAGACGGCAAGGATGCCGCCACCTTTGAGGGCGTGTTGAATCTCACGCAGACCATTGAGTGAGTAGATGGCATCATTTTTTTTGCCATGAAAGGCGGAAGGCCCATTGTCAACATCGAGCAGGATGGCATGATATTCGCCACTTGCTTGCCGGATGAGCTTTTGCACGGGCTTGATCTTGATGGTGATGCGTTCGTCATCAAGGAGTCCAGGATTGAGGTGAGAGAGGTGGGTGCGGTTCCATTTTTCGATATCCGCGGTGAGTTCTGAGACGATGAAGTTGGCGCGCTTTCCCGGTAGCGCTTTCGTCGCTGCAGCAAGTGTGTAGCCCATGCCGAGACCCCCGACGAGTATGCGTGGTTGGTTAACGGGGCGGAATGGTGAGCAGGCAAGCTCTGCGAGTGTCTCCTCTGAGCCATGAGAAAAGGAAGTCATCAATTGCTCCCCTTGAGAGCATATCATGTAGGTGCCGTCGTGCTCGATAAGCTCCAAGGATTCTCCCTCTGGGGTTTTGCACTCTGCTAGTTTAACGTAAGGCTTCATAGGGGGCGGTGGCTGAATATCTTTGCTGATTGTAGTTATAGCGTGGGCGATGGTGGTGCGGGTGGTGCTAGGCCGATATATGGCAACGCTCTCAGAGGATAAACAATAACCAAATACAGAAATTAAGCAGTTGAAAATTTAGCTGTTGTCGGGCATGATTTTGCGCATGAAAAAAATTGGCTCTACGCTTCTATTGTTGGCTACACTGCTCTGCTTGAGCTCATGCAATACCTTTATTGGAATGGGCCGTGACATAGAGAGATTAGGTGAGGGCATGCAGAACAAGGCAGATGGCAAATCGTGGTCAGGCAATGCAGGGCCTGCCCCGCAAGGGTCGCCTTATTAAGCTAGGCTGATTTATATGGTGAATGGCCCCGCGTTTAGGCGGCAGGCATTAGCTCAACAGGTGAGGGATTGGCTTTATTGGCGCGGCGCTAATGGGGGGGTAGGCGTCACAGGTGTCACACGTGCCATACGTGCAATACGCACTGGAAAAATTGAGTTGCCTCTGCGGATACGTAACTCTGTGGCCTGCCTCGCGGCCGAAGCGATCAAGCGAGCGAGCAGATCGTCACTGCGCTGAACTTGATGGTTGTTGATCGCTAAAATTTGATCTCCTACGAGTAATTTACCGGCAAGCAGACTGTTTGAATTTATTTTTGATACCATGACATTGGCTGCGCCGTTTGCACGTTCTGCGGGGCTAGTATCACGAACATAAACGCCAATGGTCTCGAGAATAGTTTGAGGGTCTGGGCTTGTGCTGGCGTCATCGTCATCTTTTTCTAATTTGATGTCTTCTTTGTTGTAGTCCTCAGCTTTACCAATAGTCGCGCTTAG
>JAACFN010000165.1 GCA_009937455.1 Verrucomicrobiaceae bacterium
GAAACAAGTCGGCACGACGTAATGTCTTAAGCCGAGCGATCTGTTCCTTATCAGATACAGTGATGCTGTAATCATAGCCTTCCATCATCCGCTGGGCGATGCGCCGCATGTCTTGCTCAAAATCAGCGTGCAGAGAATGCGGCTCGAGGGTGTCAGAACAATGCCTTACGGAGGCCGCCGTGCGCTCGGTGGTATCACGGATTTCTCCGACAGCGCCAAGTAAGGAAGTCTGTTCCCCCGTGGTGGCCAACATGGTGGCCTCTTCACGGGCAATGTCACTGAGCAGGCCGATGGCGTGCAGATTAGCCCCGACCTGATCGTGCAGATCAGCGGCCAGGCGCTGCCGCAGGCGGCTCATTTGACGCAGGCGAATAATATGGCTCAGCAGGATGACGATGACCAAGGCGCCACCGATCAGAAAGGAAAGGTTTTTGAGCATGGTGAATTGCTCCTCCTGCGTAGCATAAAGCCCATCTAGGCTGGCCTGCACATGCGGACGCTCCGTCTCAAGGTCATGGCGCAGCGCTAGCTGCTCGATCCAGTCACGTGTATCGAGGATGCTACCATAGACATTGGCCCCGTCCGTCAAGAACGCCGGAGTATTGTGCGCTTTTGAATCGTCAAAATCAGCGCTCAGCTCACAACCTGCCAGAACGTTACGCCCGCCTGCGAACACCTCCAGCTCGGCAAAGCCCAGCAGATCGACACGAGCACCTATCTCAGCTGAGTCAACGAAGTCAGCCGCCGGCACGGAATCGACGAGACATCATACATCGATTTCTGCACGTATTTACAAAGCACGCGGGCGTCTGCGAAATCCGGCTGCAGCGCGCCCTCCAAAATCAAATGCTGAGGGAAGGCGAAGTTCGCACGGTTAGCCTGGGGCACGGTATCACTGACATCCATGCTGTGCATGCGCAGGCGATTCACTGGAAAAACGCCACCCAAATCTACAGTAAAGGTGGCTATTGTATCCGCTTCCAATCTGGTGAAATACGCCGTCGTTTTTTTCCCGGGGCTATGCATCAGGTAGGGTAATGCTCCATCAACAAGGAAAGGGGTTTGTCTCGCCCCTTGGTTATAGTCGTCATCACTGGATGTCTTTAGCGGACAACCCAGGGCGATGTTTTCCTGACCACTAAAAACCATCATCTCAGCGAGCTGCAGCACGTAAAGTCCGTCCCACAAACGCTGACCAAGCCGTGTTGCCTCCAGCTTGACCCATGATGCCCGGGTTCCTGGGCAAGGAATGCACAACGGAGCAATACGAGGCATCACTGCATCCTGCTCACTGAAAGAAGCAATCACCTTGCCTTCCACATCATGCTCAGTGCCAACAATGATTTGAAACCTGAGCGGAAAAGCGTCCGCCTCATAGGCATTATAACCACCACGCGCCAATGCTGGAACCAAGGCGATGAGATCGATTTCCTGCTCCGCACCTAAGTCGATACGCACCCACTCGGTGTGAGCAGCATCATGGTGGTCGCTAGAGCGCCAGCCGATCGGCCCCACACTGGTCTGCAGACTGAAAGAAGCCAGCCCTGCCAACCTGGTATCAATCTCCACACAGCCCCCCTGCCAACATCGGCATGGCGCAGCAGAGTAAAAAAAGGAATCGGTAAAACAAGTACATGCAATCAAGTGAATGCTAATGCTATCGCCTGAATAAAAAACCGCAAGCACGCTCATGCGCCCAAGGCGGTGGCAGAGTGCATGGTGAAAAGTCAAAAAATTCGATAATGGCTAAGTCACTCAGCATCACCCAAAAGGGGGATGTTCAAAAGTGGAAAAAGATGTATAGTATTTTAAATAAGAACCACTTCTTGTTAAGTTTTATTAAATATTTAGCTTGAATCTTTGTAAAAAACCCGCATAATTACTGTTAACTATTAAAAAATAAACGCCATGAAATTAAACCCATTCAATTCACCTGCTTACCTTATTCCAGCTTTTGCTCTGATGAGCCTGCCGCTGGCGCATGCAACCGATTTTATCTGGGACGGCCCGACAACGGGCAACTGGAGCACTAACACTAACTGGGATACAAACACCGCACCGGACAACACTGGCATCATCACCATTGGTGCCGGAAACACCGTGACCTATGATGTAGGTGACAATTTTCTCGGTGGTGCCACAGTGAATCTGGATGGTGAACTGACCAGGGCCGGCGTTCTGCGTTTTGGCGGATCTACCTTCAATGTGGGTTCTACTGGGGTGATCTCCGGCGGTTTCATGGACCTTAACTTCGCGACCCTGAACTTCCAGGACGGTGCCCAGTTCACTGGCACCAGCTGGGAACAAAAGGGCACGAACGTCTTTGATTTCGAGCTCAGCAGCACGGGCTTCACGGCCTTGACACCCGGCACCCTGAGAAATGGCGGCAACCTGTCCATAATAGACACGACCTACCGCGCCGACCTCACAAACTATTCCGGTGCCACACAGGATGTGACCCTCGTGGACTTCAGCAGTGACGCAACCGGACTGACCAATGCGACCTTCACCGGTGGCGGCCAGTACACCCTGAGCATTGATAACACAGGCACCAACGCAGCCCGCCTCTACTGGGATGACGCCACCGATGCGGTCAAACTCAGCATCAACGAAACCGTGACCTGGACGGGTGGAGGTAGTGATGGAAAACTCTCCACTGCCGCCAACTGGGACACACCAGACGGCAAAGCACCGATCGCCAATGATAACCTTTTGATCAACAACGGCGACACCGTCGCCCATGGTGGCAATCTCCCATTCGCGGCCACCATCGATCTGGTAGGTTCCGAGCTCACTACTGACGGAACCGTCATTCGTTTGAACAACTCCACCATCCATGTCGATGCGGGCTCCACCTTGAGCGGTGCTTTCTGGGATCTCGATGGTGCCAGCATCATATTTGAAGACGGGGCGCAGACCACCATGGCCAACTGGGAACAGAAGGATCTCAACTCCTTTACCTACCAGCTCGGTGCCTATGATTTCACCACCTTGACTCCTGACAGATTTCTCATCGGTAACGGTGGCCTGGCAGGAGCCATCGAAAATGCCACTTACATTGCCGATTTCAGCAATTTTGCGAATTGGAGCCTCTCTAATTTAGGAAGCAACAGCATTACCTTGATGGATTTCACCTTTGATAATGAGGGCATGGACAATGCGCAGTTCCAGAGTGCCACCTTCGACTACATCAACATGGGGGCCAACATTGAGGACGCTGCCTTTGCCTGGGATGACAGCCTGGAGGCCATTGTGCTGACCTTTAACATCAACGCCGTGCCCGAGCCCAGCTCGACCGCCCTGCTCGGTCTCGGTGGACTTGCTCTCATGCTGCGCCGTAAGCGCAGCTAATGAGCGATGAGCGATGAATGTTAGCCGCAAGGCGGCCAACGAAGAACTTCCAAAAACCCCTACCCTAACACGGTGGGGGTTTTTTTGCATCACAAAGCAGGAACGAAGAACAAGGAACCAAGAACAGCCGCTTGCGGCTCCTACTTCAACTTAAACTGGCCACGCAGTGGCCTACTTAAACTGAATCCGTCTCCGGCGGATTCTCCTCCACCGGCAAGATACCGGACTCATAGGCTTTCCGAATAGCCGCTGGGGCGTTAGATACGTTGAGTTTGTCATAGAGGTGTCGGATGTGGGTAACCACGGTGTTCTCCGAGATACTCAAGGCTTTGGCGATCTCCTTGCGCAGTAAGCCACGGCTGATGAGCTCAAGAACCTCTGATTCACGTGCGCTGAGATTAAAATCAGACAGGCCACTTGGCCCACGACTCTGGATCTGGTCAAGCAGGTACTTAGCCACACTGGGGTCCAGCGTCGCACCTCCCTGCATCACAAGGCTGATCGCCTCTCTGATTTCTTGCATTGAGGATGATTTCAGCAAGTAGCCAGAAGCTCCATGCTGGATGGCCTCAATGACGTCTGCTCGTTTGTCTGACTGGGTAAGTACCACAATCTTGGCAGCCGGAGCGTATTTCTCAATCCAGCTAATGGACTCGAGGCCCTGCATCTTTGGTAGGCCCAGATCAAGCAAGACGACATCGATGTCATTGCTGGTATCTGGTTTCTGCAGCTCGGCGAGGGCCTGCTCAGCACTGCCGAATTTACCCACCAGCTCATAACCCTCACTGCGCTCCATGGTCATGGAGATCGCACGCCGATATTCAGGATTATCCTCAATGAGGATAATCTTAACGGCTTGAGCGGGTGCAGCGGTCATCAGAGTGAGTTCAGAACCTTATGTTCAATATGGTAAGTTTAAAATGCTTAAGGGGCTATGTTGAGCGTAATGGTCTGCGCTTGATCCCACGGGCGTCCAGTAAGATAGACCTTGTAGAGGTTTTCGCCAACGGTTTCGATCTTGGTGATCTTGCAGTTGGTCGCTCCACCAGTGGTCAGTGCCTTCTTGCTGTGAATGGTAAGCGTTCCTTCTTGGGCACCGGCAGGGTTGAGATCAATGATCATCTTGCTTGGGCTGGTGCGGATGTTGCCGACCTCGGTGGCCCCGATGGAGAGGTGCAGGTTGGAGCCAACCAGCGTTGGGCCACTCTCGCTGAGTGGGGTGATGCGCACCAGTGAAGAGGCATACTGATCCAGAGACACGGTGTTATAAGAACCTGTGGTGGTGGCGATCACCTTATCCTGCCAGAAGTCATAAACGGCGCACTCTTGGTCAACAGGCAGGCCGGTGGCGGCGAAGTTCAGGTTGATGTGGCGTTTTTGCTCTTTTGCGTTGTAGAGGTTATACACGGCGAAGTTACCGTAAGGACGCTCAGCGGAGAAACCAAAGATGCTGTTGTCCCCGGTCTGGCCGAGGGTGAGCAGGCGGGCGGGCTCAGCAGAACCGGGACGCATGATCTCGAAGTTGCGCCACATGTCCTTGACCTCCGGTGCATCGATGGGGTCACTGATCATGGCGGTGCCTCCGACCAGGGCGGTCACTGCGTGCCAGGTGCGCCACATGCCTTCTCCCTGGGGAGTGCCACCGAGTGAGCGCGGCGTGCCGTCTACCTTGGTGCCCGTTGGACTGACATAAGCAACATCCGGGTCATTCTGCCACCAGACGTTGTCGTAGATCTGGAAGCGCAATACGGACTTAAGGCACTTTGCGAAGTGAGCTGGGTGAGAGTCCGGCCCAACACGGGCGGAGTCGATGAAGCCGATCACACCACGGGTAGGAGCACCGAGGCAGGAAAGGATGTAGATCTCTTCACCGGCAGCGTCGCGGTAGAGGGTGTAGAGGTCGCGGAACACTTGCAGGCGGGTCTTGGTGGGGTCCACAAAGCGGGAGCCGATGCCATTGAAGTCGATCTTGATGTAGCCAAAGCCACGCTCACGCGCATCGGAAATGATCTTATGCAGGTGAATCTTGGTGGCCGGGTGATCCGGGTTGACCCAGTTCGCTCCTGCCGGGTGGAAAGGGTTTGCATTCATGAAGGAAGCAATGCCCTTAGCGTTTTTCTGAATGGCATCGGGATGCTCTGTGCAGAAAGGATGCTCAGGATTGATCATCAGGGGAG
>JAACFN010000166.1 GCA_009937455.1 Verrucomicrobiaceae bacterium
GCGATCCAAATGCGGAGTCTGAATGTCAGGATGGCCCATGAAGCCGTAGTCGGGGAAGCCATGATCATCGCTAATGATGAGCACGATATTAGGAGGCGCCTGAGATGCTACCTGAGGTGAGGCCGCATGGAGAGGTGCTGTGATCAGTACAGAAATGAAAACAGCGAGCATGGTGAATGAAGAGCGCATGGTGTGTGAGTTAAAAACAGAAAAAGTAGAAGTAGGCAGATGAAATACGGGCGAATAAAAATGAACTTTCACCTCTGAGCTATGAATAGGCAATACTGAACACTGCAAGCGGAAAGCATCCGACGGAAAGCATCCAGAGGAGAAGGCAAAACGATCAGAAACAAAAACCGCGATTTAATATACTGACATCATCACACCGATTATGTAGGCTAGATCTTTGTCACTTAAAAAAGATTCCGTATTCATCGGTCATCATATCAGCAAGCGCCCGAGCGCATTAGTAAAACCCCCACCCATCAACCACGATGAAGAAACATGCACAGCGTCGTATTATTCGAGCGATTATTTTGATCTCGCTGCTCGCATTAGCTGGTTTTTCGATCAGGCCTGCAATCCACTTAAGTAACGCAATCTCAGGCAACCATAAGACGCGTGGCGAGTTGCCATACAACCAAGCCGACGATGCAAGTCGCTTAAATCAAACAAAGGTCAACGAGGTTTGGCACATCCCCGTCGACACTGATGATGCTGAAGCACAGCTTGCCGAGCTACTCGAACGAGCACAGAAGCATCGTTTGAAAGTTTCCATCGCAGGCGCCAAACACAGCATGGGTGGCCACACCATCTATCCGGATGGCATCGTCATCAATACCACTTCTTGGAACGGTATGGAGCTGGATACTGAACGCAGTATCCTCAAGGTGCAGAGCGGCGCCCTTTGGTCAGACATCCTACCTTATCTTAACAAGCACGGTAAGTCAGTGGCTATCATGCAGTCCAACCACTCCTTCTCTGTTGGCGGCTCAATCAGCGTCAACTGCCACGGCTGGCAATACGGCCGGCCACCCATCGCCTCAAGTGTTGAATCGTTCCGGATCATGCTCGCAGACGGCACCATTGAGCGTTGCAGCCGGCAAGAGAACCGCGAGCTATTTTCACTGGCACTTGGAGGCTACGGCTTATTTGGCATCATTCTCGATGTGGACCTTCATGTGGTGCCTAACGAGCTCTACAGGATTGAGCAGCATATCGTGCCCGTGGACGAATCGATGGCGACCTTTGACAGCAAGATCAAAAACCAGCCTGGCCTACAGATGGTCTACGCCCGCATGAATATCGTGCCAGAAAACTTACTCGGAGAGGTTATTCTCAATGCCTTTTACTCTGTGCCTGGTGGCCAAACCAAGGAACTCACGGAGCCAACCATGACCGAGCTACGGCGCGCCGTCTTCCGTGGCTCAGCTGAGAGCAACTTCGGCAAGAAGCTGCGCTGGAATGCAGAAACCAAGCTCCAACCTAGCCTTAAGGACAAGAACATCTCTCGTAACCAACTCTTCAACGAGGGCGTGGAGGTATTCGAGAACCGCAGCACCGAGACCACCGATATCCTGCACGAGTACTTTGTGCCACGGCACCGAGTGCCTAAATTTGTCAATACGATGCGCAAGATCCTCAAGGCACACGAACCCAACTTACTCAATGTCACTGTGCGCAGTGTCGAGCGCGATGAGGATACCTTCCTGCGTTACGCAGACCAGCAGATGATCGCCTTTGTCATGCTCTACGTTCAGCAAAGGACGGATACTGGGGAGCGCGCCATGGAGTCACTTACCCGTGAATTGATTGATGCCGCCCTTGAGAATAATGGCCGCTACTACCTACCCTATCGATTGCACGCCACGCAGAAGCAATTCCACCGAGCCTACCCAAATGCCTCTGAGTTTTTCACACTCAAACGCAAGTACGATCCTCAGGAGCTATTCCAAAATCAGTTCTACTTAAAATACGGAAGCATCCAGCGCTGACATACGTCCACCTCATGCACATTGACAGCGCGTGCTGATCGGCTATCAGTGGGCTCTCCATGATTCAGAAAAGCCACCCTTCTTTTCCCGTGCTCATCGTCGGCGCTGGGCTCAGTGGTCTCACCTGTGCTTTGCGCCTTCACCAAGCAGGCATTCCTGTGCACGTCATCGAGGCTAGTGATGGCATCGGTGGCCGAGTCCGCACAGATCGGGTGGATGGCTATCTCTTGGATCGTGGCTTCCAGGTCTATCTCAGTGCTTACCCGCAGGCTGGCGAGCTGCTTGACCTAGATGCTCTCGAGCTGCAGGCCTTTGAGCCAGGTGCGATCGTCTATGATGGCAAGGGCCTGAAGCGTGTCATGGATGTTTTCAGAAGACCCCGCTACCTGATCGGCAGTGCGCTTTCCTCGATCGGCAGCTTGGCAGACAAGATGCGCGTCGCGCTATTGAGGTTCCAGACCCTGGGAAGCTCTGAAGAAGATATCCGCCGTCATAAGG
The DNA here is from genome assembly GCA_009937455.1 of Verrucomicrobiaceae bacterium. GTDB lineage: Bacteria > Verrucomicrobiota > Verrucomicrobiia > Verrucomicrobiales > Akkermansiaceae > Oceaniferula. The sequence continues at coordinate 2,493 of JAACFN010000166.1, forward strand.
ATCAATCAACAGAGAGTTTTCTGAGAGAGTTTGGCTTCAGCGAGAAGATGATCAACGGCTTCTTCCGATGCTTTTATGGCGGTATTTTTCTCGAAACCGAGCTCCGCACGTCTAGCCGGATGTTTGAGTTCACCTTCAAGATGTTTAGCCAGGGTAGTGCTACGCTGCCGGCACGTGGCATGGGAAGCATCCCGCTACAAATCGCGCGCAGACTGCCCGCAGAGACGATCCGGATCAACTCGCCTGCCACCTCCGTGACAAGCTCATCAGTGACACTCGCTAATGGCAGCGTGCTGCAAGCTAGCTATGTAGTGCTTGCCACTCAGGCGTCACAAACGAGCGAATTCATCCCCAGCTTCAGCAGCCATGCCCCTCAATGGCGCTCCGTCACCAATGTCTATTTTGCAGCAGACAAGTCCCCGCTCAAGGAGGCAATCATCGCGCTCAATGGCAGCAGCAAGGGCCTGGTGAACAATGTCTGTGTCCCCTCGGATGTCAGCCCACTCTATGCGCCTGAGGGCAAGTCTCTGATTTCTGTATCCCTGCTCGGACTGCACAGAGACGAGGAAATTCCTACTGAGGTGAAAAAGGAACTAGCGGCATGGTTCGGTGAGCAGGTCGATGGCTGGCAGCACCTCAGAACCGACATCATCAAACATGCCCTGCCTGAGCAAGCTCCTGAGGAACATTCACAGAACGACACAGAGGCAGACACTCAGGCTCCCAAGGGTTTCCTCAAAATCGACGACATCATGATCTGTGGCGACCATACTACCAGCGCCTCGATCGAGGGTGCGATCATCTCTGGCAATCAGACGGCAGCAGCGCTGTTGGCATCGATCGGATCATAAAGCGCATGGCCACATGAGCGCTAAGCAAAGAATACAATAAAGTATTTGCGCACGCTGATATCTTGCTAATCTTAGGACGTGATTATTACTGCTGCCGATATGGCCAACATGGAGAAACTGGAGAGGGTCCAGTTTGCCACCACCTTACCTGGCCCCAAGCCTATCTGCCTCGTTGGCACGCGCTCGCTGGCAGGCGTTACTAACCTTGCTCCCTTTTCGAGCATCACCCACCTCGGCTCCTACCCCCTGCTCATCGGCATGGTGACCCGCCCCGATGTGGTCGAGCGCAACACGCTGCAGAACATCCTCGATACTAAGTCCTGGACCTTGAATCACGTCACCTCCCAGACGGTGGAGCAGGCCCACCAGTGCTCAGCGCGCTATCCTACTGATGTTTCAGAATTTGATGCCACAGGCCTCACGGAGCTCAGCCATGAGGGCGTCATCGCCCCCTTTGTCAAAGAGTGCCCTATCCGTTACGCGCTCAGCTTAGCAGACATCATCGATATCCCCGCCAATGGTACCAAGCTCATCATCGGGGAAGTCCAGCTCGCTGACATCCCCGATGATTCCTACGCTGCGGATGGCACCATCTCCATCAGCGAGCATGACTCACTGGCATCTACCGCACTCGATACCTACTTCACCATTTCAGAGCACGCGCGCCTTCCTTATGCCAAGGCTCCCTAAGTTCCATAAGACTTCCTGCAGCTCAAAATTCAGCTTCTAATCAAACATGCTTAC
>JAACFN010000167.1 GCA_009937455.1 Verrucomicrobiaceae bacterium
CATGCAAATGAGGCATCACGCATGATTTGGTATTCACGGTCAGTGAGTGTCTGTGCTGGAGCTACCGTGATGGAGTCTCCGGTGTGCACACCCATAGGGTCTAAGTTTTCTATCGAGCAGATCACAACACAGTTGTCAGCGCAGTCACGCATGACTTCCATTTCATACTCTTTCCAGCCTAATAGACTCTCTTCAACCAACACCTCATCTACAGGTGATAGGTCGATACCTCGGTTGACGATGGTTTCAAATTCTTCTTTGTTGTATGCAATACCACCACCAGCACCACCTAGTGTGAAAGCCGGGCGAATGATCATTGGAAATGATCCAATCTCAGCGCAGATCGCCCTAGCTTCTTCCATGGTATGTGCTACGCCACTTTGAGGCAGGTCGAGGCCAATCTTTAGCATTGCCTCTTTGAAGCGCAAACGATCCTCACCTTTGTCGATCGCGTCAGCATTGGCGCCAATCATTTTTACATTATGCCGATCTAACACACCGGACTTGAAAAGCTCCATGGATGTATTGAGTGCGGTTTGACCACCCAAGGTTGGCAGTAGGGCATCAGGCTTTTCTCTGATGATGATCTTCTCTACGATTTCTGGAGTAATGGGCTCAATGAACGTTTTTGGAGCAAACTCCGGATCCGTCATAATCGTTGCCGGATTTGAGTTTACTAGAATGACTTCATAACCCTCCTCGCGCAAAGCTTTACAAGCTTGCACTCCAGAGTAGTCGAACTCACATCCTTGTCCGATCACGATCGGGCCTGAGCCGATCACCAGAATTTTTTTGATACTTTCGTCTTTGGGCATCGGGTGTTGCTAAATTTGTAGGATTTATGCTGACTTTGATGGACTTGTAAAGCTTTGCACACAACTGAAGCCAACTTTTTAAGACATCACCTCCAAAAACACCTTGGATGTCGGGTTTTCATCACCCCACCAGGGCATGTGTTGAGCTGGTTCAGACAGGAAAATCACTACTTTACCATCACGACGGCGCCTGGCCTGACGAGTTCGGGTAGTTTGGCAGCGTCCCAATTTGACAGACGGATGCAGCCGGAGCTCCGTGTTCGGCCGATCGTTCTCGGGTGATTGGTGCCGTGGATGCCGATACCGGATTTGGTTAAGCCGTTCCAAATGACTCCTACAGGGTTGTTTGGGCCTGGAGGGATGGTCAGGTATTCGCTGCCGCGTACTCCGGTTTCTAATAGCAGCTTGTCGTAGCGCCATTCCTTGGGGATAAATTGGATTTGGCCTGGGGTAATCGGAAAGCTCGCCACCATTTCAGGTTTGGCAGCTTTTACTTTGATCACTTGGCTTGCGGCTTGGGCATTTTCTTTTTCCGGTGCTGATTGCCCTCCTTCGACTTCAGGCAGCACGAGCTGGTAGATGTAGACCTGCCTGATGGTGGTATCAATGACCACATGCCTAGCACTAAGGTTTTCGTCGGATTTATGACTTCTTCCGCGCGTTAGCTGTTCAATTTTAAAGGGTTCAATATTAGGAACCCGTAACACATCTCTTGGCTTGGCACGCCAAACAGCCTCCATGCCATTGAGCTCTATGAGTAAATCCTCTGAGGTGTGATAGCGCTCAGCCATAAACTCGGCCACACTTCGATAGGGCATGAATGTTTTCTCAGCCTGTAGCGGTTTTTCCTGGGGTAGGCTCGGATCCACAAAATCACCGACAAAGCTAGGAATGATAGCTGACGCGTAAAGCTCGGGAACCTCCCTGATCGACTCAGCGATTACTCGACGGTCGGTGATATCCCGACCCAAGCTTGTGTTGTAATTTTCAATAGCCAACTGGGTAAACATACCCACCTTACCATCAATGAAGCCGGGACCGAAGTGCTTTTGATCTAGGAAAATCTGCAGTCTCACCGCCTCAGCGCCCGTCTCAGGAATGGCAATATTGATCGCCTTTGTCGGCGCTTCTGTTGATTGTTTACTCTCATTAGTAGCTACTTCAGCGGCCTGCCCAGCTGTGCCTGTACCTGAATTAATGACTGCAACATATTCATCGTTAGTGTTTTGTGAATTTTTGACTGGGTCAGAAGATTCAGCAAGCACTACCGAGCAAGCCACCAGGAAACAGAACGATACCCCCATAAAACTCATCATAACATACTTAATAATAACAACTTATATCTTTTTACCCCTTTCATCCCAGGGTACAGTTAGTCACACGATGCTTTGTAACTTGCCAACTTACCGGCAATACTAGCTGGAACGACCGCTTTCACGATCATATCATTACCATCATATTCCGTTTCCAAAACTTTAGCGTCACGGTGCAGCAAGCCTGATAAATCACCCCGGCTTTGTGGAATCCGATAAGTTTGCGTAGATACTCGGTCGGCCAGCATCTCACTGCATTTGAGTAATAGCTCATCACAACCCTTACCTGTGATGGCACTCACCGAAATCGTATTAGGGAATGAGACCTCAAGTCCGGCTAGCTTCACTGGGTCATTGAGCACATCGATTTTATTGAGAACGGTGATGACCGGCTTGTCCCCTGCCCCCAACTCATCAAGAACCTCCATCGTCGTCTCGTAATATTTCTCCACCTCGGCTGAAGATGCATCAAGCACGTGGATAATGAAATCTGCCAATACGGACTCTTCTAAAGTGGCCTTGAATGCTTCAACCAGGCGGTGTGGTAAATTTCTGACAAAACCAACCGTATCCGTTAATAATAAGGGCTGACCATCTGGGAGCTCGATTGCCCTGGTGGTGGTATCTAGAGTGGCAAAAAGCATATCCTTCGCCATCACTTCAGAGCCCGACAGACGGTTTAAAAGCGTAGATTTACCTGCATTGGTGTAGCCAGCGATCGCCGCGCACGGGACCCCCTGTTTTTCACGCTCCTTGCGGCGAGTACCACGTTGCTTTCTGACTTCTGCCAATTCACGCTTACATTGATCGATTCGAGTCCTGGCTAGGCGCCGATCCACCTCGACCTGCTGCTCACCCATTCCACGGGAGGCACCCCCGCCGCCTTTGCCGCCACCGCCATCACCTCCGCCACCACCCTCACGGTCTAGGTGACCCCACATCCGAGTCAGCCTTGGTAAAGAATACTGCATTTTGGCTAGGTCAACCTGTAACCTTGCCTCACGAGTTTGGGCCCGCTGAGAGAATATATCTAAAATCACCTCCTCGCGGTCGATCACACAAACATCAGCGAGCTCTTCCCAGTTTCTCTGCTGGGAGGGCAGAAACATATTATCAAAAACGATACAGTCACACTCATGAGCCTTGGCGAGATCTACCATCTCTTGAGCCTTACCTGTACCGCACAAAAACTTCTTATGCAGAGAGCGAGTGTGAACCAAACAGGACTCCACCACCCCAATACCAAGCGTCTTCACTAATTCACCCAATTCCTCTAATAGGGAAATAGCTTCCTCCTCCTCACGCTTATCCGAATAGATCCGGATCAGCAGCGCCCGCTCCACCATTTCCGGCTTGTCCCTGACCTCAAACATATGCGCCAATCAATGCCCCAAGTGAGAGCACAAGGCAAGCAACATAATGGATCAACAAGCCCACCCCCATTAGACTGTATCACCTCGCCACAGCTAAGAATCTTGTCATTTCTTCATCGGCACAATCAACGCGGGCAGCTCAGCTTTACGCACACAGCCCTCAGCAACACTGCCCAGCAACAAGCTATTTAAAAACCCGTGTCCATGAGAACCCAGCACCAGCATCTCCCCCCCCACCCCTTTAGCATACTCAAGCAGTGCACGGAGTGGTTGTCCTTGCACAACATTTGTCTGAACACCCGCCAGGCCGGACTGATCAGCCATTTTACCAAGTTTAATTTGGGCCCGAGATGCTGACTCAACTTGTATTTCATGCATAGCCGGATAATCATCTGGGGAAAATCCATAGGCGGCATAGGTTGGCTCCGCTTCAACCACATGCACCAGGTGTAGCTGCCCACCCAGGGCTTGGGTTATTTTCACTGCCATCTCAAGGACTGGCTCACTAACATCCGAAAAATCAACCGCTGCAATAATCTCTTTCATAATATAACCCATTACCACAAAGTCACAGGGCAAACAAGATTATAAGGCACCTTGATATAAGTTCATTAGACCATGTCGCTGAGCAATAAGTTCCACGTGGAACAATCACTAATAGATCGACCCCCCTCAGTATCATCTTTTGGAGGTGAGCTGATATTTCGAGTTTGAATCTCCTCTATTTAAGGGTAAAGACTCCACCGTGTTCACCTACCCCAAAACATACGACGTTCTCGTCATCGGCGCCGGTCACGCTGGAGTTGAGGCCGCACTGGCAGCTGCCAGGCTCGGTTGCTCAGTTGCCGTGCTCACGCAGAACTTAGATACCATGGGAGCCATGTCGTGTAATCCCGCGATTGGTGGACTAGCCAAGGGGCACATGGTTCGTGAAATTGATGCCCTTGGTGGTGTTATGGGCCTGAATACAGATGCCACCGGGATACAGTTCCGTATGCTTAACGCCAGCAAAGGACCTTCCGTGCGCGCCCCACGTGCCCAGTGTGATAAGAAAGCTTATCAGTTCCGCATCAAACACACCCTAGAGTCCACCCCAGGCATCGATCTCCATCAAGCCAACGTTACCAAGCTTCTCACCAAAAATGATACCATCAGCGGTGTGGCCACCTCACTGCAGATGCAGATTAACGCCCACTCCGTGATTCTCTCTGCTGGCACCTTCATGCGTGGGTTAATGCACGTCGGCATGAAAAATGAAAAAGGTGGCCGCATGGGCGACGCCACCTCGACCGTATCTGACTGCTTATATGAGCTTGGTTTTCAGGTGGAACGTTTTAAGACCGGCACCCCCTGCCGTATCAATGGGCGCTCGATTGATTTTTCCAAAACAGAAGCTCAACATGGCGACACCCCCCCACCCTTCTTTTCTTATTTGGCTGATACACTGACGCGCACAGCAGATGACGTTCACAGCCTTAATGGTCGCCTGATTAAGCCTGAAGATACTCAGCAAGATGAGGATTCCGCTGAAACATCGGATGAGAAGTTCCACGTGGAACAAATCCCCTGTCACATCACCTATACCAGCGCCAAAACCCACGACATCATTCGCAACAACCTCGATAAATCTCCCATGTATGCCGGGAAAATTGAGGGTCC
>JAACFN010000168.1 GCA_009937455.1 Verrucomicrobiaceae bacterium
TGGGAGCAAAAATGGGTATGGATTTCCAGTCTATGAGTTCCAGTCAGCTTTATCCTGCCGTTTTGCGCACCGAAATAGACTATCGCATACCCGCCGTATTAGGCGATAAACTCAAAATACACGGCAAGCTCGATCAGCTCGAGCGCGTTCGTTTTTGGTGCTCTTTTGTCATGACAAGAGCTAGCGACGATAAAGTGCTCGTTACGTGCCGCCAGTCACTCGCAATGGTGCAAATGGGGGAAGGTAAGCCGGCAAGGCCTACTCGTCTTCCTGGTGAATGGAGAAGCCAATGGGGTGATCTGCTCGATTAGTGTCACAGATTACACACTTGCAATATCACACTTGCAATATCGACTGTTTACTTATTCCCCTTCTGAGGTTGCTTGAATATCTGTCAGAGCAGCAATAAAGTCCGCTAAGATTTCTGTTGGCACCATGATGGTATCTCGGTTGCCCGACACATCTTCCGTAATTTTTACCACCTTGCCTCTGGCGTTTTTCTTTAAGTCCAAATAAAACGTCTTACGGTCTGCTAAAATCTTCTCTGTGTGTAATAAGTCGTCGTTATTCATATGATCCTTAAATTTAAGTTCGTTTCTATTTCTCCATAGCATCTTTGAATCGTCAAGCTGCTTGTTCAAATATAGCGGCTTCTTATCAACTACTGGTAAAACGAACAAAAGTGATGTTATTCACTTAGTATATGAATAGTCTATTTAGTACCCTTATATATTCTTCTTCTTCTATTTGTGAGTAACTCTTAGTAATGGCTGTTTCACGTTATAAAAGCAGGTGTTCCACGTGAATAATAAGATGATGATTTCCACTGAAACAACGACAGTGAAACAGAGGCGAAGACACAAGAGCCACAGATAAACACACACGCTAACAAACTACTCACATTCTGAAGTCACTTGTTCACAGCTTGCCAAAAAGAAAAAGCTAAGCGCATAATGCAACCATGCTCACTCCAGATGAAAATACACATTGGATGCAACTTGCTCTAGAGCAAGCGAGCAAAGGTGTGGGCACGACATCACCAAACCCGCCAGTAGGAGCGGTCATCGTTAAAGATGGCAAAGTAATCGGTAAAGGTTGGCACCAAAAAGCAGGAGCTCCTCATGCGGAGCGCGAAGCAATCGCAGACGCGTTACAACAACACCCACAAGAAGCGCTCAATGGCGCATCGATCTATGTGACCCTGGAGCCATGCTCAAGCCACGGCCGAACACCACCGTGCACTGAAGGGATTTTAGCAACAGGAATCACACGTGTTGTCTATGGTTCTCAAGACCCCAATCCAAAGCATGCTGGGGCAGCAAAAACAATCATGCAGTCAGCTGGGCTAGAAGTGCATAGCGGTGTTCACCGGGGCGAATGTGACAAACTCATCAGACCTTTTACAAAGGTACAGAAAACCGGACTACCCTGGGTCATCCTTAAGTCAGCTATCAGCTTAGATGGTAAAACAACACGCCCACCCGGTGAAGGGCAATGGTTGAGCTCTTCAGAGTCACGGCAATTAGTGCAAAATCTACGTTACCAATCAGATGCCATTATTACTGGTGGTAATACACTCAGGGTGGACAACCCCTCGCTTACCCTTAGACCGTCGAACCCGAGCAACAAAGAGCAACCATGGCGTATGATTATTACCCGCGGGAAAAAAGAAGCGCTACCACAACATTGCCAACTTTTTAGCGATGAGCACGCCAACCGCACCCTAGTTCAAGAACAAGGAGACATTATCTCAGCCCTTAAAACGCTTGCCAACAAAGGCTGTAACTCTGTTTTGGTAGAAGCTGGCGGCACTCTAATGGCAGCCTTTCTTCGAGAAGCGCACGCAGACGAGCTTGTTGTATTCTATGCTCCGATGCTTACCGGCGGTGATGATCTTGGGTTTGGAGAGTTAGCCCCAGAGGTTGATTTAGAAGAACAACAATTCACTAGAATAGGGAGTGATATTATGTTGCGCGCAACCATAAAAAAAACCAACTCCCCTCAACTTGCTTACCCTGAATCCTTACATAAAATGTAAGAGAATTCGTTGGGACAAACAAAAATGAGAGATAGCTGGTTTGCTTAAAAAAAACAGCGGTTTGCTGTTCTTACTCGCGTGGACGAGCTTCGTTTACTTTGAGGTTACGACCATCAAGATCATTACCATCAAGTTCACGAATTGCACGCTCGCCGTCTTCGGCGTTTTCCATTTCAACAAAACCAAATCCCTTTGAGCGACCAGTGTCACGGTCAGAGATAACGTTTGTTTTGCTGACTGCACCAAACTGACCGAAAAGGTCGCGTAGTTCTGAGTCAGTTGCGGAGTAAGGTAGATTACCTACGTAGATGTTCATTATTGTATAAAGTTGCGCATTATTATTATTTTAACCGACCAACGGAGCGCACTCACCAATCGAGAAGTTTCTGACATTATTGTGCAGAAGCCTGATACCACCACCACCTTGTAACTTGTAAAGTAACTCAGTAATGTTGATCAGGCACGGCAACATACACAAAAAATGAAATATGTCAACAACTCAACTTGAAGCCGTTATTGTGGGTTTTTTTAAACGGTGAGCCAATGAGTCACTAAGCGTGATATTCTTGAAGCGTCGTTACCGTGAGTTCGTTCTCGTGAAGAGAGCGAATAGCCAGGATGGATGCCTCTGCTGCAGAAAGGTTAGTGCAGTGAGATATTGTATTGGCTACCGCTCCTGAGCGAATAGTTACCTCATCCTCCCTCGCCTCGTGCCCGCTTGGTGTGTTGATGATAAATTGGATTTCACCATTCTTCATCATATCCATGACATTGGGGCGTTTTTTTTCAGCGAGTTTGTAAAGCCTCTCCACTTCGATACCTTCAGCTTTAAAGCGCTTATAGGTTCCCCCGGTTGCAACAATGGTAAAACCAAGTTCAACCAACTCGCGAGCTACAGGCACAGCGCGGTCTTTATCACGGTCATTAACAGAGAAAAACACATTACCCTCGGTCGGAAGTGGGTTGAACGCACTGATCTGGGCCTTGGCATACGCCATGCCCATGTCTTCATCAATCCCCATCACCTCACCTGTTGATTTCATTTCTGGTCCAAGAACAATATCAATGCCTGGGAAGCGTGGCCATGGAAATACAGCTTCCTTGACGCAGTAGTGGTCTGGGAGAATTTCTTCTGTAAAACCAAGCTCCTTCAATGTTTTGCCAACCATGATTTTAGCAGCAAGTTTAGCAAGGGGAACACCTATCGACTTAGAGACAAAAGGAACCGTGCGTGATGCACGAGGATTAACCTCGATAACATAGAGCTCCTCGTCCTTAACAGCAAACTGGATATTCATTAAACCACGAACGCCCAACTCGCGCGCGAGGTCTTTGGCAGCCTTGAGGATTTGAGTCTTGATGGGTTCTGACAAAGAGAATGCAGGGATCACACAGGCTGAGTCACCTGAGTGAATACCAGCTTGTTCAATGTGTTGCATGATCGCCCCAACGACAGAAGTCTCACCATCGGAAATGCAATCTACATCAACCTCCACAGCAGCCTCCAAAAAGCGATCTACAAGAACCGGGCGATCTGGTGATACGTCAACCGCATCATTCATGTAACCGACGAGGTCTTCACTGTTGTAGACAATCATCATCGCACGACCACCAAGAACAAACGATGGCCTGACTAATACCGGGTAGCCGATTCGCTCCGCTACCGTGACGGCCTCTTCAGCATTAACAGCTGTCCCAGCTTCTGCTTGTTTTAAGCCGATCTTATCAAGGAGTGCGGAGAAGAACTTTCTATCCTCGGCAAGCTCAATGGATTTTGGAGAGGTTCCAATAATGGGCACACCGTGTCTCTCGAGATCGGCGGCAAGATTGAGGGGTGTCTGTCCGCCAAACTGAACAATGACACCATCAGGTTTTTCCTGATCACAAATGTTCAATACGTCCTCAAGGGTGAGGGGTTCAAAGTAAAGTTTATCACTCGTGTCGTAGTCTGTGGATACCGTTTCAGGATTCGAGTTCACCATCACAGTCTCATAATCGAGCAATGCCTTGACCAATCCTGTTAGGACCACCACCAAGAATCACAATCTTCTTACCATCCGTCTCCTTGGCCTCATTCTCATCACCGTAGGTGGAGTAATAATAAGGTGTATGAGCTTCAAATTCTGCAGCGCAGGTATCAACTAAACGATAGGTTGGAATGACACCGGCTTCTTTTCGTTCTGCACGCACCTCATCCTGGGATACACCCCTCGCATGAGCTATCTGATGATCGGAGAAACCGAGGCGCTTCGCCTTACGTAGATCCATCGATGCCAGGTTCCTACCCTCATCAACGATAATTTTAAGGTGCTCCAAGAACCATAGGTCAATTGAAGTTGCTTCAAAAACCTCCTCGACAGTCCAGTCTTGTTCAAAGGCGGTTTGTAGCCAGAAGATACGCTCTGCGTTTGGCACGTGTAGCATGCGCTCAACCTCTTCGTGGGTAGGGTTCTCTTTACCCTTACCATCAAAACCAAACCCAAAGCGGCCGGTCTCCAGAGAGCGCAGCGCTTTTTGCATAGACTCCTTGAAGGTTCGGCCAATCGCCATCGCTTCTCCCACAGCTTTCATCTGTGTCGTTAGAACAGGGTCTGCGGTTGGGAATTTTTCAAAAGTGAATCTCGGTAGCTTGGTGACAACGTAATCAATGGTTGGCTCAAATGACGCTGGAGTTTCCCGGGTGATATCATTGGGAAGCTCATCGAGTGTGTATCCTACAGCGAGCTTAGCTGCAATTTTTGCGATCGGGTATCCGGTTGCTTTCGATGCCAGTGCTGATGATCGTGACACCCGAGGGTTCATCTCGATAACAATGCAGCGTCCCGTTTTTGGATCGACGGAAAATTGAATGTTAGATCC
>JAACFN010000169.1 GCA_009937455.1 Verrucomicrobiaceae bacterium
CCCATCGAGGAGCAAGATGATCCTGTATGGCATTTACTGGAAAAGGCTTCCAAGAAAGAAGCCAGCCCGTTTTTCGCGCGTAACATCATGCGAGAAACCCGCCTTCATGCTAAGCACTCACCCTCTCTGTTTTTCCGTGTCCCATCTCTGCTTACAGGCAAAAGGATAGCCTCTATTGCCTGTGTTTGTGTTTTGGCTGTCGCAGCTTTTGAGTTCTGGCCATCTGGTAAGTCGATCGAAACAGTTGATTCCATGACTGCCGAGAATCAAGCAGCGAGCACATCAACATTGAGCGAGTTGCTCATCGAGGAAAGTCTCAATGTAGCTGCTGAGGACCCTTCCATCTATACCCGTGATGAAATCGTGGCTATGATCGGGTTCTAAGCTCGCTTCATAGGAGTTTCTTACCATTCCACTTTTAATAAGCATAAAAAAGGCCCCCGCCCAGTTGGACGGAGGCCTGATTGATAAAATGTTGGTCTCTGACTAGCAGCCGTAGACGGCTTCTTCACAGAGTGTCTCCTCAATGCGAAGCAACTGATTATACTTGGCGATCCGGTCCGAGCGGCTCATAGAACCTGTCTTGATCTGACCTGCATTAGTCGCCACTGCAATATGGGCAATCGTGCTGTCTTCGGTCTCACCAGAGCGGTGAGAAATCACAGAGTTATAACCGTTGACCTTACCAAGCTCGATAGCGTCGAGTGTCTCGGTGAGCGTGCCGATTTGATTCACTTTAATGAGAATTGAGTTCGCTACACCAAGATCAATTCCCTTTTGCAGGAAATCGACATTGGTAACAAAAAGGTCGTCACCCACAAGCTGGACTCTGTCGCCGACTTTGTCGGTAAGAACTTTCCATCCCTCCCAGTCGTTTTCATCACAACCATCTTCAATGGAATCAATTGGATATTTTTCGCACAACTCGGCAAGATAGGCAGCTTGTTCTTCGGAGTTGCGCTTGGCTCCCCCTTCGCCCTCAAATTTAGTGTAATCATAGACACCATTCTCGAAAAACTCAGAAGAAGCACAGTCCAAAGCAAAGGTGATATCTTCGCCTACTTTGTAACCTGCTTTCTCAACCGCTAGGCTGACCGTATCCAGAGCGTCCTCGGTGCCCTCAAAAGTAGGAGCAAACCCACCCTCATCACCTACCGCTGTACTTAGACCACGGTCATGCAGGACTTTCTTGAGGTTATGAAACACCTCTGCGCCCATCCGAATAGCCTCCTTAAAGCTTGGAGCACCAACAGGTCGAATCATAAATTCCTGGAATGCGATCGGCGCGTCAGAGTGTGAACCACCATTAATGATATTCATCATGGGCACAGGCAAGACCTTGGCGTTGGGGCCACCAAGATACCTGTATAGAGGCAAACCGGAAGCCGCTGCCGCAGCCCTTGCTGTGGCAAGAGACACGCCTAAAATAGCGTTAGCTCCTAGGTTTCTTTTGTTGGGTGTGCCGTCGAGCTGGATCATCGTTTTGTCGATGAAAGTCTGATCGATAGCATCTTGCCCAAGAAGAGCAGGAGCAATCTGCTCATTGACGTTGGCAACAGCCTTAAGAACACCCTTACCGAGATAACGGCTGGCGTCTTCGTCACGGAGTTCGCATGCTTCATGTTCACCAGTGGAAGCACCAGACGGAACCGCCGCGCGGCCAAAAGCACCGCCTGCAAGGTGAACATCTACCTCTACGGTAGGATTTCCACGAGAGTCGATAATCTCGCGGCCAATAATGTTGGTAATTGTCGTATCTGACATATTCAATATTTGTTGTAAAAATGAGGTGTGAAATTTAGCGGTAAGACTCAATGCTCTTAATGGTGAGGAAGCGGTTTTTCTCTGTATCCATGTCACGCACTTCCAATCGATCCCCTTCTTTGGCGCCAACTAGAGTCATTCCGATATCTGAGAGATATGAAACAATGTTCTCTTCAGGAATCGAGTCCCATGCTCCAAGGATGGTGTAGGATATAGCCTTGCCTCCGTCCTCCTCTAAATGCACTACGGTGCCTATGTTCACTTCTGATGTATCCGCATTGGAAAAATCTGTCGCCTGAACATGGACGAGTTCTTTTTCTAGTTGTGATTTGCGGCGCATAAGCACTGCCTGCATTTGCTTAGCAGCCTTAAATTCAAAGTTCTCCCTGAGGTCACCATAAGACCGAGCAACAGCGATCTCCTTGGTGTTTTCAGGGATCTTAACCTTGATGATTGTCTCAAGGTCTTTTTTGCGTTTCTCGATACTCTCATGAGAAGAAATAACTCCCTCTATCTTCTTCTCGAACTCACCCGTTACAAGGTCCTGAGTTGCGGGGCATGCCTTAATAACACGGGCCATAAGAGACTTACGATCAAGGTCGGTAAATACAGGGCTGTTGTAAAGTTTACGTCCAAACTGCCTGGCCTCTGCCTCTTCTGCTTCTGTAAGCAAATCAGCAATGAGAGTCTTATCATTCATTAATAATGTGCGAAGCCTTGCACTCTTACTTGGGCCATCGGCCACGTGATCACGATCTAAAAGGTTAAGGATGGAATTACCCGTCTCAAAAGAAAAGACAACAGCGGCTGCTTTTTCACGCTCACGACAAATCCAAATGAGCGCATCAGGCCCTAGGCTTCGGTTAGCAATCGCCTTGCGCAGGTGATCTTCAAATTGATCGTCCGCTCCACTTTCTTGGAGATACTTAGCAATTTCAGTAACCCCCCGAGAGCCAACTGCATCAAATACAGCCAGTAACTTCTCAACCCAAGCATCGCCAAATGCATCGGGAAAACCTTGGAATATACTACGTTGTGTAGCTGCTGAACGTCCCTTGAGATTTTCAACTAAACGTTCTTCCTCGGTGGTAAGCACGTCAGCTAAGCGCAAATCGCTGTCAGCCAAATCGATACCGTCAAACTGGTTAATGATCTCATCACGTGCGACAAGAAACTCAAGCACCAGACTCAGGTGAAGCTTGCGACCTTTAGAACAGAAGGCATTGATATCCTCGATGAGTTTGATGAGAGGTGAATGGTCATCTTTGAAAACAGAAAGGTTTTTACGAATGTTTTCCAGGGCCTTAACCTTTGCTTTTGGATCACGCGTGCCAGTGAAATCAGCGATCAGCATTTCAGCAGGGCTTGAAGATTCCTCCCGTAAAACTAGTGGATCGGTGCGTTTACTAGGAACTGAAAACACATGACTCTCACGCATTGCCTTTTTCGCTTTGTCCCACCATTTTTTGTAGTCCTCCTCTGGCACAACACTACCGCTCAATTCGCGGTCCAGCTGATCTAACATCATGCTACCACCATGACTAGTCAGGGTGCGTTTGACCAATTCGGCTGGGTCATTTTTAACAAGGTCTCTCAATTCCTCGATATTTTCCAACTTGCGCGCACTGAAGTGCTCAGCGTCAAGTGGCTCAGTTTTCTGGATAGCAAACTGGAGTCCCATTTCCTGATCGGACTGCTTCTCGAAATCGATAACAACCTTAGCTCGAGACAAATCCCAGCTTTTCACTTTGCCGGCTCCCCAATTCTTATGTGTGCAGAAACTTCCAGGTGAAATTTCTGATAATCTTTCGCCAACAGGCTGCGGGATACGTCCCGCTTCAACAAGCTTCGCTACATCTGGGTGCATGTCCCCAGCATTAAAAATGCATGGACAAATAGCAACCTTATTCTTCCATTAGGAATAATCAAGCTTCCATTCTCGAATTGCCGTTCAAGTCATGCTCACTCATCGATTATCGCTATCGACAAAACCATTTTTAGTCTTGGGTACATAGCGCATTCTGTATTCTTGACGAATCTCTGATGATTCTTCAATAGAGCGCTGGAGGATGCTGATACGATTGCGCCACTCAGAGGGAACTTTTGCAATCTGCTCATCATCATGGATATAGCCATTATATGTTTCAATACCTTTCGCCGATTCAACACGCAGCCATAGTTTGCCGTTTCTATACATCAGAGTAGCACTACCCCCACTATCACTTATAGAAGCTGATGCATTTGTATCTTTGGAGCCTGTCAGCATTGC
>JAACFN010000170.1 GCA_009937455.1 Verrucomicrobiaceae bacterium
AGGGCGGCACAGGTTTTTGCCATTTGCATGAGAGAGAGCATGCCTTCCTGCATGCGGGCACCTGATGATGCTGAAACAATGATGACCGCTTTTTTTTCATCAATGGCCTGCTCTATGGCGCGGGTGATTTTTTCACCTACAACTGAGCCCATCGAACCGGCAAAAAACTTGAAGTCCATGACAGCGATCATCGCTGGCTTGCCTTCAATGGTTAGGGAGCCAGTCACGGCGGCATCATTGAGTTTGGTTTTCTCCCGCAGCATTTCAATCTTGTCCTCATACTTGCTAAACCCAAGTGGGTTTTTGGAAAAGAGGCCAGCGTTTGTTTCCTGAAAACTTCCAGGGTCGGCAAGGAGCTGGATGCGTTCGTGAGAGCCGATGAGGAAATGATGTTCACACTTCGTGCAAACGTTGAGGTTTTGCTTGAGGTCAAGTGCGTGAATTAGTTCGCCGCAATCCGTGCACTTGGTCCACAAGTCATCGGGCATGCTCTCGCGTTTGTGACCTGCGCCTCTGAGTTTTGGTTTGTTGAAGATACCCATTTGTTCGAGATTCTATGTACTAATTGAAAAATTCCAAAGCTAAAAATAATCAGTAGCTGCGCCCCCACAAAGCGCGCTGGCGGGTAGGCTCGGAAGTTAGGACGCAAGGAGCAGGGTCGCCTTCTTGGAGCTGGAGCGGTAGGCAGCGGATGGATATTTTGTGTTTCTTAGAGAGTTCTTCCTCTTGCTCGCGTGTGCCGTTCCACGGAGTCATTAGCCAACCCGGTGCATCTTGTGACCAGTGCTGATCAAAGTTTTCCATGTTGGAGCATTCGGTGATGTTTTGGTCACGTAGTTCGGTGGCGCGAGCAAGCAGTGTATCGTGGATATCTTGTAAGATATCCGAGGCGTTGCGAATGAAGTCTTCTTTGGGCAAAAAGTCTTTGTCCATTGGCCCTTGGTCGCGGCGTTGCATGCACACTTTTCCTGATTCTAGATCGCGTGGGCCTATCTCAATCCTGATCGGGGCACCTTTTTTAACCCATTCCCACTTTTTAACACCACCGCCCAAATCACGACCGTCAACGTGAACACGCAGGGGCTGATCAGCGTATCTGCAATCACGGCGTAGAATTTCTGCCAGGGCATGACAGGCATCAATGATAGCATCTCGGCTGTCTTCTTTGGGTGTGACCGGCACGATGACAATCTGTGATGGGGCTACTCGAGGTGGCAGCACGAGGCCATCATCATCCGAGTGAGCCATGATAATGGTGCCGATGAGGCGTGTAGAGACGCCCCATGAGGTTGTGTGGGCATGCTGTTGGTTGCCATCACGTCCTGTGAAGGTGATGTTTTGAGCCTTGGAAAAATTAGTGCCCAAATAATGGGAGGTGCCTGCTTGGATGGCTTTTTTATCCTGAACCATGGCCTCTACGGTGAGTGTCATATCGGCACCTGGGAAACGCTCAGCTTCGGTTTTCTCACCAGCAATCACTGGGATAGCAAGGTGATCGCGAAGGAATTCCTCGTAGAGTTGGTGGATGGTGCGTGTTTCCTCGATGGCTTCCTCTTTGGTCTCATGAGCTGTGTGACCTTCTTGCCAGAGGAATTCAGCAGTGCGCAGAAACAGGCGGGGGCGCATTTCCCAGCGCATCACGTTAGCCCACTGATTGATAAGCAGGGGGAGATCTCGATAAGATTCAATCCAGCGCGAGAAGGCAGCTCCGATGATTGTTTCAGAGGTGGGCCGGATGACATAGGGTTCGGTGAGCTTTCCCGCAGGAATCATTTTTGTTTTACCCTCGTCATCTTTGACAGCTTCAAGCCGGTGGTGTGTAACGACGGCGCACTCCGTGGCGAAGCCTTCGGCATGTTCAGCCTCTTTTTCGAGATAGGATAGGGGGATTAATAGCGGAAAATAAGCGTTCTGATGCCCTGTCTCTTTGAAACGCACATCGAGCTGTTGCTGAATAAGCTCCCATATGCCATATCCCCAGGGCTTGATGACCATGCAGCCGCGGGTTTCTGAATTTTCAGCCATGTCAGCAGCTTTAACAACTTGCTGGTACCATTCTGGAAAATCGTCTGCGCGCGTGGGCTGAATCGCTGTCTTTTGTGGCTTTGCCATGATGCAGCTTTACAAATCATACTGACGCGAAATTCACAAGCGAGATGTGCAGGAACTGAAGAAACACTGACATTGCATTGCGAAGTCTTTCAGAAGCAAAAACGAAATAACGATAAAAAATACAGCTAGTATCTTTGAAGAATTATTGAATATGAATTTAACATTCCCTACTAAAGTGGTGGTGCCTGCCTTGCTAGGCTTGATGGGTATGTCATCGGTATTGATGGCGCAGCAATATGAGGTGGATATCGAAAAGCCTCAATTTGAAGCGATGCTCTCGCCAACTATTGACGGCCGTACGACAGCTAAAAAATTCGACCCGAAGGAATGGTTAGAGGTTGAATTGAAAATTAAAATAGCGGCTTCTAATAGAGCTGAGTTGTTCGCAGATCGTGTTACCGTCAAGTGGTATGTCGCTGCCAATGTCACAGAGAACGGCGACACGAAAGTGCGCTTACTGGAGAAGGAGATCAATTACGTCAACGTGCCTATTGATGAAGATATCTACGTTTCGGTTTATCTGTCGCCATCGGCGGTTAAGCGCATCAGCGGCAAAGATAAGGCAGCAGCAAACACCATTAAAGAGATCGGCGGTGAAATTTTGATAAACGGAGTGCAGCCCGTTAAAAGTTCTGGGTTCTTCACTACGATGTCTAAGTCGAAAGGTAAGTGGTGGGATAAACTCACTCCTTACAAAAAAATCCCACTACTCAACAAAAATGAAACCCCCTTCAAATTTTTCTGGTGGGATCGTTATGCGGAAATCGAGGAGCCCGATTAAAATCGGCGCTTGTGAAAGTATTACACGTATATAAACTATTTAGTGAGTTTGATAGCAAACCTAGTAATTTTTGATCAATCATGGCTGACTCAAAATCCATTGTAGCGCTTAACATAGGCTCCCAACGCATTGCGATGGGAGTATTTGGGGTGTCAAAGTCTGGGCGACTTACCCTCCAAAAGTATGATGCCGCCTCTATTTTGGCCGACCCTGCTGCAGAAATGGCACGGCTTCCTCAGATTAGGGTGGCTATCTCGGAACTCATTGACCGCCTGGGTATCAGTAAGTCGAGCAAGCTACACTATTCGATTTCCGGCCAGTCTGTTTTTACGCGTTTTATTAAGTTGCCTCCGATTGAGGACGACAACATCCAACAGTTGGTAGCTTTTGAAGCGCAGCAACACGTGCCATTTCCGATCGAAGAGGTAATCTGGGATTGGCAGCTTCTTGATAGTAATTCGACAGATAAGGAGGTTGCTCTGGTTGCCATTAAAGGCGATTCGCTCAATGATTTGAATGATATTGTGGCCGATACAGGGCTGAGGACAGTCGATGTTGATGCCTCACCCATGGCGCTCTACAATGCGCTGCTGTATAGCTACCCTGAGCTAGAAAGCACTACTCTGCTCATAGATATCGGAGCAAAAACCTGCAACCTGATCTATCTTGAGGGAAAAAGAATGTTTACGCGTAGCGTCGCTGTCGGCGGAGCTTCAATTACGACTGCCATTACCAAGCAATACGGGATTAGCTTTTCCGAGGCGGAAGCCCAAAAGTGCAACAATGGCCTTGTCGCACTTAATACAGCGCACACATCTCAGCTCAGTGAGGATTCGGCAGCGCTTGCCACCGTTATTCGTAACGCCCTCAGTAAGCTGCCTGCAGAAATTGCCAGAACAACAAATTACTTCCGCAGTCAGCACGGTGGGCGCGCCCCGCAAAAAATCTTCCTCTCTGGAGGTGGCGCTAATTTGCCTTATATCGACAAATTTTTTGAGGAAAAACTACAGCTACCTGTAGAGCTATTTAATCCTCTGAAAGAGATTTCAGTAGGTGCGGATGTCAATGTTGAGCAAGTGAGCGCTGAAGCGCACATGCTAGGTGAATTAGTGGGACTAGCTCTGCGTGCCGAAGGTAAAACATCCCTTACCATTGATCTTGTGCCGGATCAGGTATTTCGTGAGCGTGAGACAACCCGGCGCAAGCCATGGTTGGTTTTTGCGTCGGTGTTATTGATTGCGGGCTGGGCTGTCTGGTCATGGACGAACATGGGCCGCAAAGGCTTATCGGAAGCTGGGCTCAAGACAATCACTCAAGAGGTTAATGAGAGAGATCTCTACGCTAAGCCTTTGAATGAATTGGCAAAGAAAGAAGCTCAACTTGATATCATTTCATCCCAGCTAGCAGAAGCACAAGCTGCACGTACCGATTGGATCGACATGATTGATGATCTAGCCCTTCATTTTAAAAGTGATAAGGTTTGGTTGGTCGATTTTGATCCGATAGTTGGCTTTGTCCGCAGCGAGGTCATGGCCGAATCATCTAGTGATGATGACTCGGCTAATATCCTGCAATCGGCTATTACCAGTGATTTCGCCAGCATAAACAATGGCGATTCTGCCTTTGCTCAGATCAACATAGATGCAATGGCTACCAATAAGGGTGCCAGAAAGCCACGAGCTGGAGGTGCGCCTGAGTTGCCAGAAATTACAGCTATTCGGGTGAAGGGCTTCTGGCGTGATAAAGATGGCCACAAAGAGGTTGATGAACTCATCGATCGTCTTCGAAGTGGCTCTAAATATTTTGATGTTATGCCGACACAACAAACGATCATCGAGAAACCAACTGAACTTGGCGACGCATATGCTGCCCGATTTGAAATCATACTACCTCTTATAAAGCCTATTTCTATGGCGTCTGGCTCGGCCGTTGTCAGGTAACCATCAAACCTTAGTAACCCATTGATTAATTCTACAGAATGAAAGTATCAATAAAACAGGTAAAAACTCAATTTTAGACCATGGATTGGATTCAAGAAAACAAATTTGTCAGCGGATTACTGGCTGCGACCATCCTGTTCGCTGGTGGTATTTTTTACCATGGCTATTCTGAGGGCGATGAGTTCAAGGCCAACATGGCCCAGTATGGCGAGCTCAGTAACAGATACAGCACCTTGATTTCAGCAAAGCCTTATCCCAACCAGCAAAATTTAGCAGCACGCGAGCAGGCCATCCAGGAATACGAAGCGGTCATCGAGGAGGTCCGCAATGCTTTTTATGAGTATAAACCTGACAAATTACCTAAGCCTACTCCTGGGGAATTTGAGGATGCGAGGATTAAAATGCAGGGTGAATTGCGCAAGGCTTTTAACAAGACCGAGACCGCATTGCCAGATAACTGTGGCTTTGGGTTTGAAAAATATGCAAAGAATCAAGCTGCCCCCTACGCCACATCTAAGCTGAACTATCAGCTGGGAGCAATTCAATGGCTGCTTGAAAAACTAGCGGAGAATGAGCCTAAGGCTATTATCAACATACGGCGCGAATTACTAGATGTGGAGAAGGGCCCGCCTCCTGCACCGAGCGCAAAAAAGAATGCTGGGCGGGGTAGTAAGGCAGCCAAACAAGGGAATGAAAAAATCTTTGAGTTGATGCCTGTAGAACTCGCTTTTACTGCGAGTGAAGCGTCAATGCGCAATTTCCTTAAGGAAATGGCAAATTCGAAAGAATACCTGTATGCCATACGTTCGCTGCGCATTCGCAATGAGAAGCAAAACGCACCAAGTCCCAAAGATGCAGCTTTCCCAGTTAACAAACCAAATAATGATGGTGCTGGATTTTTTGCGCCCGAAGAAAATGATGTGTTTGGAGGCTTCGCTCTGCCTGATGTTGATTCAGGGGAAGGTGACAATAACGATGCCGCTGACATAGACCAAAATGATAGGCAAATCACCCCAAAACCGGATCCGATGGCCAACGACGAGCACATTCTTAAGCAGGTGATGGGCGACGAAAAAATCAACATCCACGTCAATTTCGATATTCTCTTGATCAAAGGCGAGAAGCCGACAGAAAAGAAAGATGATCCAGATGCCTCCAGCGGTGCCTAGAATCATGACCACCCTCAATTTCACTCTCTAATATATTCACAACATGTCTTGGCTATCCGACAATTATGAAAAAGTAACCCTGGGGGCAGCAGTCACTGCGTTGGTTGCGCTCGGTTATATCAGTTT
>JAACFN010000171.1 GCA_009937455.1 Verrucomicrobiaceae bacterium
TATGTGACGATTTCACGTGCTGCGGGAACCCTGAGCTTCCCGAGCCGCTTTATGATGGTGGCGGCGATGAACCCATGCCCCTGTGGTTATTACGGTGACCCCAAACGGGAATGCCGCTGTTCGCCTCCGAAGATTGAGAAATACCGTCAGCGTATTTCCGGCCCTTTGTTAGACAGGATCGATATTCATGTGGAGGTGCCTCTGGTGGAATACCGTGAGCTGGCGGGTGATGAGTCTGGTGAGACCTCAGCAGTGGTACGCGGCCGGGTGGAGGCGGCGCGGCAGCGTCAGGTGGAGCGATTTGCTGATCAAGGCAATGTCACCTGTAATGCATCGATGCCGAGCAAGGTGATGCGTGAGCACTGCAGGATCGATGCCACGGCATCAGGCTATCTTGAGCATGCGATGACCGAGCTGAATTTTTCCGCCCGTGCCCATGACCGGATTTTGAAAGTGGCGAGAACACTTGCCGACCTTGGAGACAGTGCTGATATTTTGCCAGAACACGTGCTCGAGGCGATTCAGTACCGTACGCTGGACAGGAAGCTAATGATGTAGCTGGTCTCGACCAGTCGCTTACTCGGCGGGGCCCTTACTTGCTCTCGCTATCGAGTGGTAGCAAGTAGAGGTTACGCCATGAGACGGCGCAGGATTTGCCACCGTGGATCTGCAGTGCGATGGAGCCTTGGCCGGGGAAGTTGTCGACTTTCCAGGTGTAGTTGGTGCGCAGCTTGCCGTTGAGCCAGGTTTGGAGCTCATTGCCTCGGATACGGATGAAGCCGGCATTCCAACCAGTTGGGTTGAATGCTTCTTGACCGATTTTGGAGAGTTCGCGCATGGTTTCCTTACTGGCTTTTTCTTCACCAGCAGCACCATCACGGTTCGGGTAGTGCCAGCCACCGAGGTTTTCCGCGTAGAGAAGGCCGGTCCACCGGCGTTTGGTAGGATCCATCTCGAATTGGATGCCGGCGAATTTTTGAGCGTCATTGTACTTCGAGTGATACATCAGGCCGGAGTTGCCCTTGAGGTGGTCAAAGCGGAACTCGAAGTAGAGTAGGTAGTTATCGTATTCCTCATTCGTGTAGAGAAAGGTGTTACCTTTCAGGTCCTCGGCGACACCGGAAATGACACCGTCCTTGAGAGTGAATTTTACGGCGGGTTTGTCATTGTGGATTTTCCAGTCGTCAAGGTTGGTGCCGATGAGCGACTTGAAGCCGAGTTCCTTGAGTTTTGTCAGGTCGACCTTGTCGAGCAGCAACTGCTTATTGACGGTTGCGGTAGCAGCATCATTACTGCCTGTTTGGAGGGTCTCGAGGGTGTTGCAATCATGGGCATGGGCAATGCCGAGGCTGGCTGCGAGTGTGAGTAATAATCTGAGTTTCATGTTTGTTATTATAATGGGTTGATTTTTGTTAGTTGTCGCTAATGAGACTTTCCAGTGCACGTCCGTATTTAATGTAACTGTTATAGCACTGGTTCCAGTCCACATCATCCGCCTTGGCATGGAAAACGGTGGCGACGTGAGGCTCGATGGCGATGAATCCTTGGTAGTCGCTTTTCTTTAGATCATCGATAATGGCGGGGATGTATGCCTGACCCTCGCCGGGGAAGACGTATTCCGGCTCCTGGTTATCGTCCACCGGGTTACGACAGTCCTTGATGTGGATGTGAATGATGTGCTCACGCACGGCTTGGTAAAATTGCCAGGCGTCCTGCCACGGGTAGGAATCTGACGACGATTTTTCGCCCTCCGAGCGGGCGACCGAAGGGAGTGCAAGCGGGTCATCCGAGCGGGCGACCGAAGGGAGTGCAAGCGGGTCATCCGAGCGGGCGACCGAAGGGAGTGCAAGCGGGTCATAAGAACGATCTCTTTGGAATACCGGATTGCCGGTGTCGAAGATGAGTTTGAGCGCCGGAACCTCTTCGACCAGACGCAGGGTGTGGGCACTTGAGAAGCCTCCCCAGTTCATGCAGTTTTCGTGTGCGGTGATGAGGCCAGCGTCACTGAAGCGTTGGCTGATCTCGCGCAGGCGGTGGAAGCGCTCCTGTTCGTGCTGATCTTCCCCCCATGGCTCCTGAGCGTAGGACATGACGCGGACAATCTTAGTGCCGAGTTGCTGCATGCGTGGGATAGCTCGATCCACTTCGTCAAGTGTGAGGGCAAAGTCACTTTTGATGCTTTTCGACCAGCTGCCGATCAGGGAGCCGAACTCTGCGATGCCGATGCCAGCGTCTTCAAGTTGGCCGCGGGCCGTGTCGAATTCCGAGTCGCTCAGATCATGGATATTTTTGCCATCGATGCCGCGCGCGGAAATATACTGCCAGCCCAGTTCCTGGGTTGCTTTGATCTGGGTCGCGAGATCGGGCGCTGCTTCGTCGGCAAATCCTGTGAGTTTCATGCGGTGCTTATTAATACATGCAGATTGCTGCCTAAATTTCGATTTTTCCAGTCTTGAATTTTACCCCGATCAGGAAGCGAGAGTGTTTTTGTTGTGGTTATAAGGGTTGGCACGGGTGAGGGGTAGTCGCAAAGTGTTTGTAGTTTTAAGTGGAACATCACGTAAAAAAAGAGACCATTAAAATAGTTGGTGAAGATTTTTGCTCATCATTGATACCTAAAACAAGCATCTGATATATAATGAAGAATAAACAGTCGGCACCTCTTGTCTTGGGTATTCTAATAGTGAGTTTTTTCCACCTCGGCGTTTGGCCGTGTCATGGGCAAGGCGATACCAAGGTGCCGAGCAAGCCGAACATCCTCTATATCTTCACCGATGACCAATCACAGCGCTCGGTCTCGTGTTATGAAGAAGCCCGACCTTGGGCGCAGACACCGCATATCGATAAGCTCGCGGATATGGGCATGCGCTTCACCCACTGCTACACGGGAGCTTGGTGTCAGCCGTCTCGGGTTAGTAATCTAACGGGTTTGCTGCAGCACGCACACCAAAGTTTTAAGGTCACCAAATACCCGATGGCATCCTACGATCCCGAACAGTTGCGTTTCTTTCCATCGGTATTGAGAAAGAACGGCTACGAGACGGCCTGTATTGGTAAATGGCATCTTGGCGAGGACGTGGGACATGGCCGCGACTGGGACTACTCGGTGATCTGGGACCGAGGAGGAGGAAGAAGAAACGCCGGGGCCTATTATAACGGCGCGCTCGTCCGCACCAATGGGGGGGAGCGCAAGCCACTCGGCGGATACAGCACCGACCGCTACACCGAACTTGCTGTCGATTACATCAAGAAAAAGAAGCGCGCCGACAAACCCTGGTACCTTTGGCTTTGCTACGGGGGAGTGCACGGTCCCTACACGCCTGCAGAAAGGCATAAGGACTCGTATGACAAGGCCCCTGCATCCCGTGTTCCGGTCGATATTTTCGGCCCGCGCCCGACCAAGCCCGAGCATTTGAAAAACCTGACTCGTTGGAAAAAAGACGGTAAAGGTGTGCCCAAAGGCTATGACGCAGCGGTCAAAAAGTATCATAAGGCGGTGAAGTCTCTCGACGACGGAGTGGGAGCGGTGATGCAAGCACTCAAGGATAGTGGTCAGTTGGAAAATACCGTGGTCATCTTTACCTCTGACCAGGGATTCGCCTGGGGACAGCACGGAGCCAATGAAAAATGGATGCCCTATGATGCCAATATTTGTGCCCCTCTCATTTTCTCAGCACCGGGGCTTGTCAAGCCCAGGACCGTTTGCAAGGAGCCCGTCAACGGGGTTGATATCACTAGCACGATCCACTCGCTCACAGGTATTGAGCCCGAGTGGAAGATGCACGGACGCGATCTGATGGGGCTACTCACCAGCCCTGATGACAAACTCAAGGAGCCGATGCTGATGATTAATACGACCTACGAATATGGTGACAGCGTTATTGAGAAACTGAAATCCAAGGACTACGAGGCTTTTGAGCGCAGAGACCTGTATGCTTGGATGATGATGCGGAACGGGAAATACAAATACATCCGGCATTTTAAAGATAACCTGATCGAGGAGCTCTACGATATGGAGAAAGATCCCGATGAACTGGATAATTTGGCTGTGAATGCCAAGTATCATGAGAAGCTAATCGAGCTCAGACTCAAAGCCGTTGAGGAATTCCGCAACAAGGACGGCGATTTTGTGGACCACCTTCCCGAGCCGAAGCAGGCCAGCCGCAAAGCGGCGATGTCTGATGGCGGATAGCCGCGCTGCGGCAGTTCCAGTTGAGAGTTCCAGTTGAGAGTTCCAGTTGCAAGTGGATGCTTCGTGCTGGATTTCCAAATTCATCATTCCAAATTCAAGCCGGCCTCTCGGCGTGCCCTGCGTGAGCATCCCCCATATGGGCTCTTGCAAGGTGCTCTGCATCACCTAGCTTTGTATTACATTTCTTGCATTATTTGACATCTTGAGGAGATACGCCGCGTAAGTCTTGAGAGTGCAAGGACGCATCATATACCTTGAACTGCATATCACATGAACCGTCGTCAATTTATCAAAAAGCAGGTGGCTGGTACTGCCATCCTGGCTGCCTCTGGCCTTGTGCACAAAGCGAGTGCTGAGAACCTGCCTTCACCAGATCCAAAGAACCCTGATGTGCTCGATGTCGATGTGCTTGTTGTGGGTGGAGGCTCTGCAGGTCACGTTGCCGCGATCCAGGCGGGACGCATGGGGGCGAAGACGGTTTTATTGGAACGCAACTCTCAACTGGGTGGCACCACGACCACCGGCGGGGTATGTTTTCCGGGTTTGTTTCATGCCTGGGGAAAACAGGTGGTTGGCGGAATCGGTTGGGAGCTGGTGGCGAAGTCGGTGGAAGTGGACGGCAGACAGTTACAGGATTTCACTAAGGTGCATGGCTCGCATGTTCCTTATCATGTTGATATCAATGCGCAGCTCTATTCACTACTGGCGGAGGAGGCCTGTCTGGATGCTGGTGTGTCACTAGCCTACTACCAGTTTCCTCAGAAGGTGGAGCAAACAGCAGATGGCTGGCTGGTCGATGTGGTCGGGCAGGGGGTTGCTTATCAGTTACGCTGTGCCCAGATTATTGACTGCACGGGAGGTGCTGAGGTTGTCGGCATGTTGGGCATGGAGCGCTTGAGAGGGGAAACTCGCCAGCCGGGAACCCATGTGGTGACCTTCAAGGGTTTTGATACAAAAGTGGTTCGGGAAAACGCGGCTCTCATCAAGAAGAAATACAATGAGGCCATCAAAAACGGCACACTCCAAAAAGGCGATACCTGGACTGGTAATATTATGGGGGTGATCGCAAGCACACGTGGCAACACCAACCACATCTTTGGCGCGGATTCTACCAACGCGGCTACACAAACCCAAACCAATCTCGCAGGCCGGAAGTGTGTGTTGCGCTTGCTCAAGTTTTTCAAAACGATCCCAGGAGGTGAAAAGGCATCCATCAACAAGATGATGAATGAAACCGCCAGTCGTGAAACCTACCGCATCAAGGGTGAGACCATGATCACGGTGCACGATTACACTTCTGGCAGGGTTTTTGACGACGCTCTCTGCTACTCGTTTTACCCGATTGATCTGCACGATGAAAAAGGCGTGGTGCCAAGGCATCTTAAACATGGCACGGTGCCCACGATTCCCAGAGGAGCACTCATTCCCAAGGGTTCGAAGAATATCATGGTTGCCGGTCGCTGTGTATCGAGTGATCGTTTGGCGAACTCGGCGGCACGGGTGCAGGCCAGCAGCATGGGCATGGGCCAGGCGGCAGCCGTTACGGCCGTGCTGGCAGCCAAACTAAAGACGACTCCCGCAGATGTCCCTCTGGAAAAAATTCACGCCGAGCTTAAAAAGCATAAGGCGATTGTGCCAGCGAGATCATAGAGGTAGCTTGGCTCAGAAGATATGAAGCGAAACGTTGTCTCCCTCACCATTGCTGTTCTTTTTCTGACACTAGCGGTGACGGGAGTGATGGGCTTTTTTCTGCCCTTCAATATTTTAACCGTCTCGGTGCACGCGCTGTTGGGTTTTGTGTTTATTGGTTCGATTGCGTTGCATCTAAAAAACAATTTCCGCCAACTCAAAAACTACTTTACCAGTAAAACCGCCCTGCTGGTGATACTCTGTGTTGCAGCTCTGGTCGCGGTTATTTTGATTCAGCCTAAGCCTGTGATGGCGATTCTGGGGCTGAGCAAAAACCTCGGGCCGGCGGCAGACCGCTTTGAGCTTAAGGACACGAAGGTCGTCTATCACTACACCCCTGCGCCGCATTACAAGATGCAGCTGAACTTCAAGGGGGGCAGCGCCTTTGATGCGGAAAATCCTCCTCATATGGCGATCTGGTTGGAAAACACCTCGCGTTATCATCTCAAGACACTCTTCCATAGCCAGGTGCCTGAGGTGAAAAACAGTCTGCCCTACTGGCATTA
>JAACFN010000172.1 GCA_009937455.1 Verrucomicrobiaceae bacterium
TTAACATAACTTCTTATTCTTACCCATTATTATGCGCGGCCTTCCTCCCTTACAAGCACTGCTACTGCTGATTGTTTTGGCTGTTCTCAGTTTCGCAGGGAGCCACTACATCGGCATGAACGAGGCTCAAAGCCAACCAAGGCCGCTACCTAATGCCAGCGCTGAAGGACACACCGTCGAAGCTGAAATCGAATTCATTTTCTCTTCGCCGCCAGTGTCATTCACGCTCACCCAGCCCTCTGTTACCGGAGGTGAAGATACGATACTTCTTCAAACATCTGACCCGCAAGAAAACCCAAGTTACGAAACCGTCGAATTAGTATCGCACCAGCCCACGACCTACTGGCTCGATGTCGTTTGGCCAGAGGACGCCATTCAGGGGGCACACCACTTTGTCCAAATTTATATCTCACCAAATCATGGTGCTCGTCAGGAGTTTTCCTTTTTCAGTACGGCCAAAGGCATGAACGAGACCTTTGAATACAGCAACGGAGACCATCATCATGAGTAAGTGCACCCACAGTCATACTCATGGGCAAACCCATGAGCTCATCATCAAAGACCTGGAAGTAGCCTACCGTCACAATAGGGTTTTAGAAGATATCAATCTGCACGCATACTGCGGCACCAGCCTCGCGCTCGTAGGTCCTAACGGCGCAGGGAAAAGCACCTTACTCAAAGCTATTGCAGGACTCGTTAAACAAAGAAAAGGACATATCACTTGGTCAGGCGAGGACAACGTTCAGACCCGAGGCGGTGAGTTTGCTTACCTACCCCAGCATGAAGAGGTCAATTGGGATTTTCCGATTACCGTGCGTGGCGTTGTTGAGATGGGTCGTTATTCGCAACTTGGGCCATGGAAAAGATTCGCCCAAAAAGACGAGCTCGCAGTTGAACGGGCACTCGCGCTCATGGAAATGGATGGTGAGCTCTCCAACCGCCAGATCAGCGAACTTTCAGGCGGCCAAAAACAACGCGCCTTTATCGCCCGTGCTGTGGCACAGGAGGCTCATGTGTTACTGTTAGATGAGCCCTTCACTGGTCTTGACCGAGACCATACCGCAAACCTTACGCGCTTATTACGTAAGCTCGCCAAGGAAAACCGGCTCGTTATTGCATCTCATCACGACGTCAATACGCTAGCTGATATTTTTGATCGCGTCCTACTTTTGAACCGTAGAGTGGTGGCATGTGGAGAATGTCAAAGCACCCTAAGCGAGGACAATCTTAACCTCACCTTTAAAAACATGGCCAATGTCTGAACTCCTCGAAATACTCGACATGCCCTTCTTTCGGCGTGCGTTAGTAGCGGCCGCTCTGATTGGTTTCACTAATGGCTTTGTCAGTGGCTTCGTGCTGCTCAGGCGAAGCTCGCTCACCTTGAGTGCTCTGAGCCACACCATGCTCCCGGGTATTGTCATTGTCGTTCTTATAACTGGCTCACTGACGCAAGCAGGTGCATTTATGGGCGCCTTATTGGCATCCTTGTTAGTCGGGCTAGGATCCATTGCAATCACGCGCCATACAAGGCTTCCTCAGAGCACTGCCCTGGCAATTTTCTTTACCACAGCATTCGCCTTGGGTGTTTTAATGCTCCGGTATGTGCACACATCTCAGGATCTAGAAGAGTGGCTCTTTGGTAGCATCCTCTCAGTGAGTGACGGGGACCTCAAAGTATTTTTTGCCATCGCATGTTTCACACTATTAAGCGCGACGCTGTTTATGCGTCCACTGCTGTTGACATTATTTGAGCCCAATGTGGCTGCCGTACAGGGCGTCGGTGTTCGCTGGATGAATTACCTGCTTTATGCGCTCATGATCTTTGCCCTGATGGCTAGCTTCCAAGCCGTAGGCCCCATTTTATCCATTGGCCTGCTTGTTGTCCCAGGTGCCATTGTATCACTCTTCACTAACCATACTCGGTGGCTCTTTTGGGGTGGCGGTGTCGTTGGCTGCATCAGTGCTGTGCTCGCGGTGATTATCTCAGTTCCCTTCAATATTCCCACGGGTCCAGCCATCGTTCTGGTGTTAGGCGCCTTGTTCATCTTGGCCTACTTTTGCAGCCCTAACTACAGCCCATTCAAACGTTCTCCCAAACCTCAATAGTAATTAATCCTACAACCAATGAATAAAATACACACCACTTGCATGGTTGCGTCCCTCGTGATCAGCCCCCTAAGCCTATCCACCTCGGCAGAAGCACAGGATGCAACAAACAACTCTATACGCCTAGAGCCCACACTTCACCTGCGACTAGCTCACGGTAATACCTCTCTACCAGCAGATGAGGTCGCCTTCGGTGGGCATGATCCTTCAGAGGATAACTTTAACTTTCAAGGCTTTGAAATAGGCACCAACATCTATCTAGGTGATTACGTCTCTGGCTTTGCTACCATCAATACCTTCAAACGTGATGGTGAAGATTTTGAGTCTGAATTTGAGGAAGGCTTCCTTAAAATCGATAAGCTCCCAGGTGGTTTTGAGCTCCGCGGTGGCCGTATGCTGGCTCGCTTCGGCGATCAGAACGCACGCCATCTACATGCGTGGGATTTTGCTGATGCCAATATGACCAATGTCAGATTTCTTGGTGAAGACGGCTTCGGCTATGATGGTGGTGAGTTAACTTGGCTGGTTCCTACATCATGGCAGGATGCACTCAGCATTGGATTAGGTTCCGCTGTTGCCCACGATCATGAAGAAGAAGATCATGAAGACGAGGTTGAAGATGAAGGCGAACACGGCCACGATGAAGAGGCCGAGATGGCTCGTCCCGACAAGAACATCATTGTCATTCGCTATCAGGCACAATTTGGGCCCAACGACTTCCATCGTTTCCAGGCTGGAGGAAGCTTCCTTACGGGAGATAACGGCTTTGGTTTGACCACCGATGTCTATGGAGCTGACTTCACCTATACTTGGCGTGAAAACGGCCTTGAGTCTGGGGGTCAGCAATTTCGCTGGCGTAGCGAATGGTTAATGCGTGATGTAGAAAATGATGAAGGCGGCTTTGAGGATAGCGGTTTCAACACAGCTCTACTCTGGGAGTTTACTGAAAACTGGGAAGCTGGCCTGCGTTACGGTTATCTAGAAGGCGTTGCTGATCCTGAACTTGCTGAGCGGCACCGTATCTCTCCCTCACTTACCAAGAGATTTGATTTTGGCAGTGATCTCAGCGGTTTAGTCCGCCTCCAATACAACCATGATGACATCAAGGGTCACGGCACAGAAGACAGCATCTGGCTACAATTCGGGTTTGATTGGGGCCCAGGCGAAGTCCGCTAGCCCCACGTCAAGATTCGGCCCTATTTAGGATTGGCCAGTGCAATCATGACCTATTAATATTACGGAGCGGAGCCACGTGGCCCGCTCCGTTTTCTATGTCTACATACCAGCCACCTCTTCATCTTTATTCCCTCGCAGGGGTTACGGCTTGTTTGTTCTTGTCTCTGGCCTTGCACACTTACGCCAATGAGAGCGCCGATGAAGCCACTGACGATAATGTAGATGGCATTGTTGAAAAATTCCCTTTTGGTGGCACGGAGCACACGCATGATGACGAGCCATCACTCGTGATAGCGCCCAGATTCCATTTACGTGCTGCCCTCGGTGATACTGGATTAGAAAAATCTGATCTGGCTCATGGGGGTCACGATCCTGCTCAGTCGGGCTTCAGTATACCCGCCCTCTCACTCGGTGCTGATATGCACTATGGTGAAAATATTGCTGGGTTTACAGAGGGTATTCTTTCTTGGAATGATGAGGACCACTGGAATGCCGAGCTTGAGGAACTTTACCTGAAATTTTTGCACCTTCCTGGTGGGGTTGATCTCAAAGCCGGCAGATTACTAGCTGCAATTGGCACTCAAAATAGTATTCACAACCACGCTTGGAAATTTGTAGATGCGGACCTCGGTAATGTTCGATTCCTCGGTGAGGACGGTCTTATTATTG
>JAACFN010000173.1 GCA_009937455.1 Verrucomicrobiaceae bacterium
ACCAACCACCGCTCTGCCACTAAGGGAATCACTGTAGGCTTGGCACCTCCTATTAAGATGTCGCTTGAGCGCGCTATCGAATACATTGCTGGTGATGAGCTTCTCGAGGCAACGCCAAGTCACTTACGTCTCCGTAAGCGTATTCTCGATCCACACGAGCGCAAGCGTGCTGAAAAATCTCGCAAGGCGGAAGCCGGCTTGTAAGTGTGCAGTTGAGCGCCCTTTGGACCTATCTGGAGGGGCGGGAAGATCTAGAATGGGCTACCTCCATTTCTGGTAAAGGCGCCAATCTTTCTCCGCTTGGCCAAGATTCTTGTGACCTAGCTTGTGATACACATAGACTCTTTTTTTGAGTAAATCAGGATCGTTGAAGGGGAAATGAGGTTCGCTATCCAATAGTACAGGAAGCAGCTCCTTTGCCTCAAGTCGTGAAGCTAGAGAGTATCTTAGCGACGTTCTCGCATCCTTCATTAAGTGGGTGTCAAACGGCTGCTTCAGGAGAGCCAGAAGCTCAGCCTCTCTCCCTTTAAGTCGATCAGGAGAGGATTCGATTCTTTGATTGATCATGAGTAGGCAATTTTCTACAGCTAGGAAATTAGGTAGATGCCAAACCTTGCTCCTAATCGTCTTGATCAGATCAATAATTTCTAATTCCTCGTTTTTTTTGTCATCGATTACCCAGAAGTATTCCAACCGAGCAATCCTGTAGTCAAGAGGCATGCGGTCCTTAAATTGCTCACAGTATTCAAGGCAACGAGCATTGCCAGCTCTGGCGAGTGCGCGGGCCCAGAGCGCCTCTTCCCCTGCGTTGAGTGATTCGAATACGTAGTCTTCATTCCTTCTAACGACTTTGGTTAGTTGGTTGCATAATTTGTACCGGTTAAGGGCAGAGGTGCCATCAAACCAGCTTGCATCTTCCCAAGTTGATGGATCACGCCTCAGTGTTATTGCGGTGTGAGCCATGGAGTAGTTGAAGCGCACCGTGCTGATGGGGGCATCAGTGGCTTCTACCATGAGGCCGGTGCTGATGGATTGCTTGAGTATTTCTTGAATCGGACTGGTTCGGTCGGTGCCGCCAGTTCTTGCGGTTTGAAACTCAAGAAGGTTACGGTCGTCGGTGTTGATCAGCGGTAGTTCTTTAGCCATCAGGCTGACATAATCTGAGTTGGCAACACTGTGTGCGAGTAGTCCCTCAATTGAATTTGTGCCCCATGAGCGGTTGGCTCCGAGCTTGTAGGGGTATTCGTTGAGTTTGCGGCTTATGGTGTCAACGGCTAAGGCTTTTCTGCTCTTGAAGCAGACAAAAACAAGGTCGTTCTGGATGGTTTCATAAATGCAGACTTGGGGGAAGACTGAGCGTAAAGTCGCTAATATTAAGTGCACACTCTCGAGCTTGATTTCATAGGCCTGTAGCCACTGAGAGAAAACGCCATCTTCATTTAATCGTTGTGAAACGGTCTGATAGTATTCTTGGGTGTAGAGATTGGCGACTCCGGCCCGCTGCGGGTTTGATGGCTCCGATACGATGACATCGTACTTTTTCTCGTTGAGTGCTAAGAGGCTTTCACGCGCATCACCAAGAACGATGTTTACCTTGGGGTTGTTAGTGACGTCATGATTGACTGAGGCATAATACGAAGCGCATGTAATAATGTGGGGTTCTAGTTCATAAACATCGAGCGTTTTCACACTCTTCACCTCAGCTAGCCAGCCGGCAGACATTCCCGTTCCCAAGCCGATCACGCAGGTGTTTTCTGGGTTACCATGGTGAAGTAGGGCAGGTAGCAAGCTGCACATGACTTGAGATCCGGAATCAAAAAGTGCAGTGCCATCAACTTTGCCGTTATTGAGGAGGGCTAAATCATCGTCCGCGGCAAGTGATCCTGAGCACTCACGGCCATCATACTTGTAGATGGTAGATTGCTTGATCATGCGTTTTTCATGTTCTACGTTTGTTAGGTTTTCATGCTCCACGAATGTCGCCCGTCCAAACCCAATGGGGTTTTGTAGCCAAAACTCGGTCAGCCCTGAACTCTTGGTGACAAAAAACATGACAACACAAGCCATGACGACGGCCGTGAAACCTCCTAATCTAGCACGTTGGAATATGGCGACCGCTGCGAGTAATAAAGCAACAGCCAGTGTTGCAACAATGATCCATAACCAAGTGGTGTTGATGCTCAGCTGGGGGATGAGAATGAAGCCGCCGAGGATCGAGCCAGTGACAGCGCCTGCGGTATTAAAGGCATAGACACGTCCAGTTTGCTGACCAACGTCATCCTTGCCTTTGCCAACCAGGGATAAGATCAAGGGGAACTGAATGCCGGCCATCAATGATGCGGGCAGCACAAGGAAGCCGGCGATGATAAACCAAACCCATAATTTGTCATGTAAAGGATAGCCCATGTAGCCCGCTTGGAGGACCTTGCACAAGCGTACGAATCCATCACCCCAGACATAAGGGATGGCCATCGCCAGGGCAAAAAGTGTGGATATAATCGCTAATAATGCGTAGCTGGGTTTTATGTATTTGAGTAGCAGGGAATAGAGTAATCCTCCTAGGCTCATGCCGATTAATACAACAACAAGGATGAGGCCGAAATTATAGACGGACCCACCCAGCAGCGGGATGGATGATCTGAACCAAAGTAACTCTAAAACAAAGAAGGTGAAACCACTGGCAAATGCGACAAAGTAGAGCAGCCGCGCGCGGCTGGGGCTCTTGCTGTTGGTGGCAGAAGCTGCTTGAGGGGACTGGTGCATGGCCACCGTGCATATGGCAACGGCAGCAAGAACAAGGTTGAGCCCGGCGGCTATCACCAGGGACTTGGTGTTGCCCAATATTTCAAGGCAGTAGAAATTCACGATAAAGGCACCCAGCATAGCTCCGCCTATGTTCATGCCATACATCAGGGCACTGGACCTCCTGACCTCATCTTCATCTGTCTGAACTAGGCGTATCGCTGCCGGTAGAGTGCCTCCCATTAAAAAACAAGGGGTAGCAATCACAGCTATGGCGATGAGCATTTGCAGGCCAACAGCGGCCCAGCCTAGTTCCTGAATGCCGCCGGTTGTGTAATAGAGTTTTTGTCCATAAATCAGCAGCAGGGGACTAATGAGGACACTCAGACCGATAAGAGCCTCAATGATGGCATAAAACCTGCCCGGCCGTGAGCTTTGGTCTGCCTTATGCCCCAGCACCCAACTCCCTAAGCCGAGGGCTCCCATGAATATGGCTAAGACGGCCGAGGCAGCTAAGGTTGAGCCTCCGAAAACGAGGCGGAACTCTCTGAGCCAGACCACCTGATAGGCGAGGGAACAGAAGCCTGACACAAACATAAAAATAGGCACAAGGAGAGATCGATTGGCCTGACTGATTATCATGGGCGGAAGGTTAGTAAAAAGAGGTAGCTATGGCAAACCTGTTTGGCCTCTCTTTGCTCATGGGGTAGCCAGGTTGACAGAAAGGCTCATGCGCTCAACGAATCTTGTGTAAATCCAGCAATCCAGTAATGCCCGCTATAGCTTCGGGGCTTCGCTACAGGCTCACCCTCAGCAGCTATGGGGCTTGACCACTCGTTCCCTAATGCCCTTTATAGAGTCGCATTTACCCTGACAAATTCATTTACCCATGCACGTATCTCAAACCATGTCCATTCGCCTTCCTATTGCCGCACTCGTTTTTGCCATGTTCACGACCCTTGTGGCTCCCGTTCAGGCTCAGGCAGAAGGCACTCCATCACTGCCCGTCACTACGGAGTTCCTCGATGCAGCAACGGGGCAACAAGTGCTCGACAGTCGTGAGGATCGTTTGCCCGCCTTTTATGGAAATGCTGGGGACGCGCCATCGGCTCTGGTGCCAGCAGGAACAGCATGGCAAGCGCGCTGGCAGACTATGTTGAAAGTTCCTGCTAAGGACGACTATCATTTTGAACTGCGTGGTTCAGGTT
>JAACFN010000174.1 GCA_009937455.1 Verrucomicrobiaceae bacterium
CGTGTTGCGGGGCGCATGATTGATATTCAACGTTCAAAGTCAAGTCGCGGGTTTCATCCGGAAACCGTTGACGACGCTCCGCTTCGTCTGTGCAGAGCTTCTACCTTCCTCCTCCGGAAGGCATAGAGTATCAACTGGCGCGGTGGTGAAGAATCGTGGCATTTTAGATTCCCTGTTAAATTTACTGTTTTCCACCGTATAAATCGCTGTATAAGTTTTCACTTCAGAAGCTATGGCTAAAAAAATCACACTCAAAACCAATGTCGAACTGGGGGTTGTCCCCACCCATATCAAATTTGTAGGCGGTCTAGTGCCTGATGATAATGGGATGCTGCCGAGAAATGCTAACGGTGATCTTGTTGTTGTTAGTGAAATGAAGCTGCTGACTGAGATGTCTCCTGTGAAAATTGGCAGCACTCAAATCTCGGTGTTTCCAGGTGTTGCTGATGAGGATACTGAGGAAATGATCAACGGCCTCAGGGGTCTCGATCTAGCCGTGCACTTGATTCTCATGGTAGGAGGTGCTGACCCGATGAATCCAGCCGACGAGGACAAGGTGGTGGAGATGCTCAAGTCTGGGCTTGAGGTGGCTAAAAAATACAACATCAAAGAGGTCGCCTCTACCTCGATTGAGGAATGGATGCAGCCTGGCGCGAGCCCAAAGACGGGAGCTGATTATGATGCTGCCATCGCACAAAATGTGAAGCTACATATCAGAGCCCTCAATGAAACTAATGCCATTGAAGCGGGCATCCAACACTGGCATATCGAGTTTTTACGAGGCGGTGAGTTTCAGACCTTTACCAACGTTGCCAAGTGCTGGGATTTCATTAAGGCGATCAATGCCGAAATGGGCTCAAAATTCTTCAAGGTGATGGTGGACGCTGCTCATTGCGGCGACTCGGATTTATCCATCCCTGAAAATGAGCAAAAGATCGCAGAGATTGCTGCCTCAGATGAGTTCAGTATGTTCCATGCATCGGCCAAAACCACCCGAGGCTGTCTGAGTACAGATGATGGCTGGATTGGCGCCCTGCTCGCTGCCGCGGCGAAGACAGGCAAGCTTGAAACAGTTTTTGTCGAGCTGTTCCATCACGACGATGTAGCACTCGAAGCGCTGCGCAATCTAGAGCCGGGGCACGGGGTGGATACCACTGACGGACGCAGCTATAACGAGGTGGTCGCTGACGGCCTCGGGGACACGGCACACAGACTCAACAATCTGGTGGCACGCGGGTTCCTCAGCTAGTGGTGCTAGAGGCTCTAGCTGCGCTCAATGTATTTCTCGATGATGGGCCGCAGCCGCTCGACGGTCTCTGCTGGCCAGAACTCTTGAGGGGTCATCAGCGCCGGAGCTAGGGCATGATGCTCGGGCCAGTCGGCTTTTTCAGGGATTGAGGCAATGGCACGTGCGATGATCTCCTGAGCATTGGCTGAATTCGCTTTCAGGTGACCGATGACGGTCTGCGCACTAACATCTTCTTCCTCTTGGTGCCAGCAATCGTAATCCGTCACCATGCAGAGTGTGGCGAGGGCGATCTCAGCCTCTCTCGCCAGCTTGGCCTCGGGTAAGTTGGTCATGCCAATGACGTCAAAACCAAGCTGTCTGTTCGCCTCACTCTCAGCTCTCGTTGAAAACGCAGGGCCATCCATATTCACATAGGTGCCGCCATCATGCACAGTGCAGCCCTGCTCTTGAGCAGCACCGCAGAGAATAGCGCGAAGCCCTGCACTAACCGGATCACCAAAGCCAACATGCGCGACGATACCACTACCAAAAAAGGTATGGTGCTCACGCCGGCTAGTGCGGTCAAAGTACTGGTCTGGCAAAACAATATGCCGGGGCGCATACTCTTGCTTAAGACTGCCTACAGCGGTCACACAGAGCAACCACCTCACTCCGAGGCTACGCATCGCCCAGATGTTGGCACGGTGGTTGATTTCATGGGGCAGTAGTCGGTGCCCTCTTCCATGCCGAGGTAAAAACCATACCTTTCGCCCATCAATGATACCACCGATGAGTTCATCAGAGGGATCGCCAAAAGGCGTTTCAACATGACGCTGCTCAGTCTGCTCAAAGCCGGCCATTTCATAGAGGCCGCTGCCACCGATGACTCCAATTGTGTTCATTGATTCATTTCCCATATTAAGTGCTTCACTTGTCACGCCTGGGCTAGTCTTCAGTCACCATGGCGCCGACATCTTGGCACTGGCTTTGCTGAACTCAAGTGTAACTCTCTGTTGTTATGCTCTAAGGCCAAGGCATAAACAATATCTGCAGTGTTTTCTGCAAGATGGTCATAGTATTACTCGAGCTTTTAGATAGGCTTAACCTTAATCCATGAAGACAAGCTTACACTTTCATCATCACATACAAGGTCATGATTTCCAGCAGCCTCAGCATTCAGCACGCTCGTTTTTTTGATTGCTCTTGAAATTACCCATCCCAATGGCTGACCCACGCATACTCATTGTCACACCAGAAATAAGCTACTTACCCGGGGAACTTGGTAATCTGGCTAACCGCATGCATGCCAAGGCCGGTGGACTCGCTGATGTGACATCCTCCCTCGTCAAATCTCTCCATGAAGCTGGAGCTGACGTCCATGTAGCGCTGCCTAACTACCGACGCCTTTTTCACATAGAGCCGTGCCAGCTTCAGGGTCAAGAATCACGTCACTATCACAGCAAGCTTCCCAGTGACCGCCTCCACCTCGCCGAGGACCGCGTGTTCTATTATCGTGATCATGTCTACAGCGCCCACTCAGACGACAACGTGCGCTGCTCCCTGGTCTTCCAACGTGAAGTCATCAACAATATCATACCTCACGTGCGGCCAGACATCGTCCACTGTAATGACTGGATGACGGGACTCATTCCAGCCATGGCCCGGCGCATCGGCATCCCGTCTCTGTTCACCCTGCACAATATTCACTCAGTAAAGATCCTGCTCGAACAAATCGAGGAAACCGGCATCGACACCTCTGAATTCTGGCAGCACCTCTACTATGAGTCAGCTCCGAGCAGCTACGAACAAAGCCGATCATCCAACCCTATCGATATGCTGACGAGTGGCATTTTTGCCTCCCATTGGGTCAACACCGTAAGCCCGAGCTTCCTAGATGAAATCACCCAAAGCCAACACGCATGGATACCTGGTCAGATTTGCGAGGAGCTGCACAACAAGCAGGCCGCTGGATTTGCCTCGGGCATTACCAATGCGCCTGACCCCTCCTACAGCCCATCAACTGACGAAGCACTCGCCCAGCCGTTCTCAGCTCAAACAAGTGCCGAAGGCAAATTAATCAACAAGCGCCTTTTCCAAAAGAAAATGGGACTGCGCCCTGATGATGATGCTCCCCTGCTCTTCTGGCCATCGCGCCTAGATCCGGTCCAAAAAGGCCCAGAACTCCTCTCCGATATTCTGGCAGAACTTATCGCTAAATACTCGAAGCACGGCATGCAAATCGCCTTTGTCGCGGATGGGTCCCATGGACATCACATCAAAGACATTATTTCTATGGCAAACTTGGAGGGCTTGGTTAGTATAAAATCGTTTGATGAAAATTTATCGCGGCTTGGCTATGCCGCATCCGACTTCATGCTAATGCCTTCAAAATTTGAACCCTGCGGACTCACTCAAATGATCGCCCTAAAATACGGCAGCCTACCCATTGTGCATCGAACCGGTGGACTCAAAGACACCATCGAACACCTCAACACCGTTAACTCAC
Organism: Verrucomicrobiaceae bacterium; assembly: GCA_009937455.1. Taxonomy (GTDB): domain Bacteria; phylum Verrucomicrobiota; class Verrucomicrobiia; order Verrucomicrobiales; family Akkermansiaceae; genus Oceaniferula. The sequence goes on from JAACFN010000174.1 coordinate 3,735, forward strand.
AAGGAAATGGCTTTGTCTTTGAGGATTATGACTCCCAAGCGCTGAACTGGGCCATTCAATGTGCTATGGATTTTTACCAATTGCCCCCTGAGCTTAAACAAAGAGAAAGAGAACGCGTGATGCATGAGGCCAATTCCCGATTCACTCACCAAAAGACAGCCTCTCAATACATCAACCTTTACGAAGAAATGTTAGGCAAGCCACTACATT
>JAACFN010000001.1 GCA_009937455.1 Verrucomicrobiaceae bacterium
ACCACAGCATTAGCCGCTGCATAATGCTGGGCGTGCGTTAAGCTGATCTTAATCTGGCTCAGCTTATTCTCCTTACAGAAGATCTCACCACCACCGGAGAGAAACACTTCTGGCTCACCACTTTCTCGCCGTCTGACTTCCATATCCAGCCAAGAGAGCTCTTTTCCAATTCCCGTGCCTAAAGCTTTGGCTACCGCCTCCTTAGCCGCAAACCTCGCCGCATAGTGAATGGCAGGTCGCTTCTGGCTCTCGCAGTATGCACGTTCCGCCTCGGTAAATACGCGACTGACAAAGCGCTCTCCAAATTCCGCGATGGATGATTCCACACGCTCAACCTCGACGACATCAATACCTATCCCGAAAATCATCATAATGTATAACCTTTCATCGCAGCACGCATCTCCTTGACCGCCTCAGTTAAGCCAACCCTCATCGAACGAGCAATTAATGTATGGCCAATGTTTAATTCCGCTAGATGTGGCACCGTCAATAGCTCAGGCAGGTTTTCCAGATTGATGCCATGACCGGCATTCACTTGGAGTTTCATCTTGTGACCGAGCATCGCAGCGGTCTTGAGCCTCTCAGTCTCCTTACTGCGATCATGACTGGCTGCATTAGCAAAACAACCCGTGTGAAGTTCGATCATCTCAGCACCAATACGTGATGATGCTTCTACTTGGCTGAAGCTTCGAGACGGTACCCTCAAGTGACTCATAGAGCCCGGTAACGTCCAAGCCCCCCTCGGTTGTAACCTCCTCACGAGTTTCAGGAACAAGGCACACAAAGTCGGGTTTCAGCCGCAATACCATATCCAGCATCTCGGGTGTGTTGCCCATCTCAAAATTAAGCGGCAGCTTGATCTGGTCTCTAATCTCAAAAGCATCTTGCTCCTGCATGTGACGCCGGTCACCACGCACATGAACCGTAATGGAGTCTGCACCCCCCTCTTGGGCATCCTTCGCCGCTTCTAGCGGACTCGGCTCGGCATTCGGAGAATCCAGCATTCCTGAGTAGCGTGCCTGGCGCAAGGTGGCTACATGATCAATATTGACTCCCAACAGCAAACTCATGAAATGGGAATAAGCCACATTCTAGAGCGTGCCAACTTCTTTTCCGCTCTTTCGCCGCTCTTTTTTATGATGGCACCTTCATTCCTCGATTGCATTTTCTGGCAGAGAATAGTTATCTAGAACATATGAAGATCGTTTCACGCCTTCGAATCACTGTCCTGTGCCTTATCTCGGTCAGCTTACTAACCAGCATCCAAATTCAAGCTCAGGAAGACAAAGAAGATTTTCTTCAGCCCAGACCGGCTATCCCCGATGACTTAATTGATGATCCCCATGTCCGTGAGGAGCTTGGTGTCAATGAATTCACCGCTCCCTCCATCAAGCGTATCTTTGATGACCTTGACAATCTAGCGCCTTTACATGCTGACGAACTGGCGCACGAAATGCCAAAACGCATGCCCTTGAACCGTGCTGATCTCGCTATGGAAATTGGCTTCCTGATCGCAGAGGGCTTTATTGCGGTGCAGGCAGGTCATATGCAGAAGATTGAGAACTTAGCAAAGGAGCTATCGCGCTACAGTCGAGCCCTTGGAGCTGGCGAGCGTGTCAATCGCCATGCGGCCAGTTTGCTTGAAAACGCCCGCGACAACAATGTCGAGGCACTCAAAAAAGAGCTCACCGCTACTCAACGTGATGTCGAAACCGATCTCATTCACTTACGCGATGTTGATCTGGCTCATCTGATCTCGCTCGGCGGCTGGATCCGCGCATTGGAGGTAAGCTCACACGCCGTGGAGAAAAAATACACCGTTGCCCGAGCCCGCCTGCTCTACCGTGAAGATATCGCCGACTATTACGAAGGCTCCATTGAGGCACTAGACCCTCGCGTATCAGACCGGGATGACTTGCGGCAGATACGCATGATCATCTCCGACCTACGCACCACCATGTTACTCAGTGCTGATGCCGAACCTACTGAAAAAGGAGTTCAAGAAATCGCTACTGCTGCAAGAAAGCTTGCATCCTTAGCACTACAGCGGCCTTAATTGAGCCACAGAAATAAGCGACTAAAACTTCAATATTCACGTTTGCCCAGCCACTGCCGCACACGAAGAAAAAAACACAAAAAAACAGAGCCTCATCTTGACTTAATCTTGTCAGAAGTCATACGGCTATTATAGCAAATGCAGTAGCAGTTTGCTCTCATACCTCTCCATCTTCATTATCTAAATTACCTAAATATTACTTATTATGATCATCTGGACCACCCTCATAGCTATCCTTAAAATACTAGGCTCACTGGGCATTTTTCTTTACGGCATGAAAGTCATGTCAGAGGGCATTCAGAAAGCTGCAGGAAGTGGCATGCGCCACGCTCTCGCTACAATGACACACAACAGGGTCAGCTCGGTTTTCACAGGATTCTTCACAACATCGCTTGTCCAGTCATCATCAGCGACAACCGTTCTGGTCGTCAGCTTTGTCAACGCAGGGCTTCTAACGCTGACAGAATCGATTGGCGTTATCATGGGAGCCAACCTAGGAACCACCATCACCGCATGGCTTGTCGCATGGATTGGTAAGTTCAGCATTTCAGCGATCACACTACCCATTATTGGTGTTGGTTTACCCCTTTTCTTTATTGGCAAAGCCAAGGCTAAGGCAACGGGAGAAACACTGATCGGTTTTGGACTATTATTTACCGGTCTCGCTTACCTGAAAAAATCTGTGCCCGACCTCAAGGGAGGGGTCAAAGAGAATGCTCAACTTCAAGAAACCATACAGAGCATCATTGAATCCCTCAACGGCATGGGCTTTGGCTCTACTGTGCTCTTCTTATTGGCAGGAATCCTGCTCACCCTCATCGTTCAATCATCCTCTGCGGCTATGGCCATCACGATCACCTGTGCATGGAATGGCTGGTTTGGCAGCGATCCTTACGAGGCGTTCAAGATCTCGGCTGCCGTTGTCCTGGGTGAAAATATAGGCACCACCGTGACCGCATGGCTGGCATCTATTGGGGCGAATGTCAGTGCAAAACGTGCAGCACGAGCCCATTTCCTGTTCAATGTCATAGGCACGATATGGGCGCTGGCTCTGTTCTGGGCGATCACCCCCGTGATATGGAGTATGGTCGACCACTTCCCCAAACACATTGTTGAAATCAAAACAGCGAAAGGAGACGCTGGCAACAGCCTGACTATTGTGGCTTTCGCCGTGGCGCTATTCCACACTACCTTTAACCTAGCCAATATACTACTGCTCGTCTGGTTTGTTCCAACCATTGCCAATCTTGTTCAGAAATGGGTCAAAGATCCCACCGAAACAGCAGAGGTCAGCCACCTTCGTTATATTTCGCAGAATCTTGTCGATCTTGGCGAGCTCAATATTGCCGAGGCGGAAAATGCCATTAAAAAAATGTCCCGCCTGTGTGTGAATATGTTTGATGGGTTCATCGATGTTCTCGAGAACCCTAAGAAAGACATGTCAGCACAGGTAAAGGCCCTGAAAAGAATTGAGGATGAATCCGACCTCATGATGCAGGAAATCACACAATACCTGGTGAGATGTTCTTCCAAGGATATCGGTCCTGCCAATGCCAATAGAATTGCCAACATGTTACGCATTACCCAAGAGGCAGAAGAATGTGCTGATTGTATCTATCGTCTCGTGAAACTCAATGAGCGCCGCTACAAGAAAGATCGCCAGTTCACTCAAGAGCAACAAGAAGCAATTCGCGAATTTGCGGGAAGCATTTCCCAATTCATCACCTTTGCTGACCAAAACCTTCTCGCCAACATATCGCCAGATGACATGGCTAAGGCAGAGGCCATGAAAAAGACAGCTGCAACGATGCGCAAAAAGTTCAACAAGAGCGCCATGAAGCGAATGTCCACTGGTGACGTTAAGCTCGAAATGCTCAACATCGATATCAACAACCACTTTGATGCGGTTTCGAACCATGCACTCCACATCGTTCAGACCAGCAAGATGATGCATGAGGATGTATAGAGGCACTGACTAAACAACGATGATCAGTAAAGGGAGAACCCCCAGTCCAGGCATAAACTAGGCATTAAACTCTGACACACTGATACTCCAAAAGCTTAAGACAAAAACCCTGCAGCACACGATGCTCGCAGGGTTTTTTGATGTTTAAAAGATCCTCTCGCTAAAAGGATTTAAAAAACCTTAGTATATCATTCCTCATTGACCAGGATCCTCAAGCCATCTTCTGCGCTAACGACAATGTGCTTGCCCTCTGCAATAAATCCATTGGCTGCTGTCACATCTAAAACCCTGCCATCGAAGTCGCCTTTACCCGCCGGACGCAGATCCGTTATTGAGACTCCGCGTAAGCCCACATGCTCGCCAGTGCCCCCAGAAACCGAATCCAAACCAGTGGAATCCCCACTGGCAAGCACCTTGTTCATGACAAGACGGTTAAACAGCGGGGCATTGGGCAAATAACGCATCATCAACATCATCAACACCGTTGAGCCAAGTAAACCAACCGCCAAATTAAGTGCCGGCCGATTTATAAAATCCAGCGCTCCAGCGGCATCCCAGCCGCGCACCGCATTATCGTCAAAGGCAAAACCGTCGACCATGGCAAAAAAGAGCGTCCCCAGAACAAGGATTCCCCCTATCACACCAGGCACAATCATCCCCGGTAAGATAAAGAGCTCGAAGACGACTAATACCACACCCAGCAAAAACAATAACATCAGACCGTAGCCCGCCATGTTTCCTGCGGCATAATTACCAAAGAAAAATAAGGAAAACGCCAGTAGGGATATACCACCACCCATGCCAAAGCCGGGTGTCTTCATCTCAAGATAAGCCCCGCCGATACCCACTAATATAAGAATACCTGAAAATGCAGCAACCCAGTATGCCAATTTCTCCATGCCGGTAGGCTGTGCGGAAACCACCTCAACACCAGCCAGGCCTTCCTTTTCGAGTAAGTCATCAATACTTTCCACAATACCTTTAGCCAGCAAGGGTTTGCCTTGAAATTCCATCACCGCTTCATCTGCGGTGAGCGACAGCAATTCTCCCTCTTCGACCTGAATCTCACCAAAATCATAATATTCATCTGTTATCATCATCGCCCTAATAACATCTGGATTACGTCCCTTGCTTTTGGATACTGCACGCACAAAGGCATTGAAAGCAGACTCAATTTTCGCGCGCATAATATCAGGAATTTCAGCGCCATTGCCACTGACAATGGCGGCAGCACCGATTGTTGATACAGGGTGCATGTATATTGCGTCCGTTCCTGCAGCCACAAGAGCCCCAGCACTCAATGCTTTTTGATTCACAAATGCATAGGAAGGCACCTTGATTTTTTGCATATCAACCATGATGAGCTCGGCTGTGTCAAATGCCAGTCCACCTGGGGTATCGATGTCGAAAACCAACGCTCGAGCCTCTTCTTCGTTCACGCGTTTGATGACCCGCCTCCAGAACTTAAAGGCCTGTTTATTGACCAGGTCCTTCTCGCCCACCTTAATGACCACCACTTTACCCTGATAATTTGCCTCATCGGACCTGCCAAACACTCTTTTTTCCAGCTTTGCGGGTGGGCTAAGCTGATCCAACGGCATAGCCTCACCCTCCTTACCCCCGTCTAATTCAGGCGTTTCCGGACTCTCAGCACGATCCACAGCATCCTCTTTGTGAGCTTCTACCTGCTGATCTTGAGCTAATACGGCAAAGCCAAGGCTAAAGAATAAACCCAATACAAGTGCTAACATTGCTTTCATGCCCATACCTTTAACACAAAGACACCAAAACGACACCGTAAATTAATGACTGAACCCCTGCGGCACCCGATAGCGGCAATGAGTGAAAATCCCTTAAAATAAGCAAAAAAACGATTGCATTAAGCTTCACGTTGCCTTTTATTCCACGCCCCGCGAGCTAGAAATCACCGTAGGTCCTCCGCAAATTAGCCAACTGTCAATTCCTGACGACTCGCTAATCCCCGCTCGCCGGAGGGTAACCCGGTAACCCAACAAACACTATGTCAGAAGACACATCCAATAATACAGAAACCACAGAAGCTACCGAAGAAGAAGAAGACACCGCGTTCAAACTGGACCGCTTCGAACTTCCCAACCGCTTAACTAAAAACGAAGACACCGAATCCGAGACCTACGCCCAGTTTGTTGCTGAGCCTTTTGAAGGTGGATACGGTCACACCATCGGAAACTCATTACGCCGCGTGCTACTCTCCTCTCTCGAGGGTGCTGCTATCACATCTGTGCGTATCGCTGGTGTCCAACACGAATTTTCAAGCCTTCCTGGCTGCGTTGAAGATGTCACCGACATTATCCTCAACCTCAAGAAGGTTAAATTTAAGCATCACGGCAAAGAGCCACGAGTTCTTACCGTTAAGTGTGAGAAAGAAGGCGTAATCACCGCTGCTGACATCATCGACGACAACATCTACGAAGTTGTTAACAAAGACCAAATCATCTGCACACTTGACCGCAAGGTGAAGTTTGACTGCGAATTCGAAGTCAAGGTTGGTCGTGGATTCAACACTGGCGACGAGAACAAGCGTAAAGACATGCCTATTGGTGTTATTGCAATTGACTCGATCTTCTCACCTGTTGTTCGCGTAAAGTATGCAGTGGAAGCAACACGTGTTGGTCAGATGACCGATTACGACAAGCTCATCCTTGATATCTGGACCGATGGTCGTGTTGACCCCTCTGACGCACTCCTTCAAGCTTCAGCTATTGTTCGCCACCATTTAGACGTCTTCGTTAACTACGATGAAAACGCTGTAGACTTCGAAGAGGCTCCAGCAGAGCAAAGCGAGGAAAATGCTGCACTCAAAAAGCTGCTCAATATGAGTGTCAACGAAATCGAGCTTTCTGTTCGTGCCGCAAACTGCCTCAACAATGCTAACATCACAACAGTTGGTCAGCTCGCGACTAAAACCGAAGCTGAGATGCTCAAGTATCGCAACTTTGGTAAGAAGTCACTCAATGAGATTAAAGAGAAGCTTGTTGAGCTTGGACTTGGCCTTGGCATGAACATTGATCCGTCCTTACTCACAGGCGCGCTTCCTAGCGTGGCAGCACCTCGCCTCGGAACAGAAGATGAAGCCCCCGTTGGTCTTGCTGACCTTATCGCTCAAAACCTGAACGATTAAGGATCTAGTATCAAATTCCACTATTTTAAAACAAAACGTCCGCAAGGACTACTACCATGAGACACAGAAAAAAAACTGTTAAACTACAACGCGATACCGCTCACCGCCGTTCGCTACTTGCCAATTTGGCCTGTAGCCTTATCGAGCATGGCCGCATCCGCACTACACTAGCTAAAGCCAAAGCCTTGCGCCCTGTCGCAGAGAAAATGGTAACTTTAGCCAAGCGTGGTGATCTGCATGCACGCCGTCAAGCCATCGCCTTCCTTCGCCAAAAAGAAAACGTCAAAAAACTTTTTGAGGAAGTCGGCCCTGCAAGCAAGGATCGCCAAGGTGGCTACTGCCGTATTACCAAACTTGGTGCACGCACCAGTGACTCAGCACCGATGGCCTATATCGAGTGGACTGATGTTGAGGATATCGCACTGGCCAACAGCGCGGGCCCAGCGAGTGAAGAAGCATAAGCCTCAATTCACCATGACTCTGTAACAGAGCCACACACAACATTCAAAAAGCATGTATTTCTAGAAATACATGCTTTTTTATTTGCGCATAGTCAGAACATGACCTACTGTTTATTACTATTTTAGATATAATTCATTTTTTTTCCTTGCGAAAAGGTGAGCAATGTCATGATATTCGTTAAGTCATTGAGGATTAACATTCAATTTCAACACACATTTCAACACACATTATGAAATCAAGAAAGAACCTAACACGTTTTACCTACGAAACAACCGCCTTTCAAGGGTGGAGACTTTGCTTAAGCAAGACCGGCACGACTTTTACCAAATACTTTTCTGATAAGAAGTATGGTGGAGAGCGCAAGGCCTTAAAAGCAGCAGACGGCGCACTCAATGAACTCAGAGAACTGCTAGATAAATCTCGCAAGGTCAATGGCAAGCTCAGCAAAAGCACTGTTGTAAAAGCTCAAAAACTTCTGAAATCAGCATAGTCTGTATTCCTAGGACTCACATCAATAACCATTAATAATGGCAGGCAGGATATTTCCTGTCTGCTTTTTTTTGCCAATTCACTGTTCTATGTTAGCTTCCCCACCAGTGAAAACTATCGAATTTTACAACCGCTATAGCGAACACATTGAGACGGAGCAGGTGTATGGTGAAGCCTTTCTCAAATGGGCATACGGAAACCCTCTCGGCAAACTTGCCCTTCACAGCTTCATCAAACGAGCTGCATTTTCTCAATGGTATGGAAATCGCATGGACAAAAGCTGTTCCAAATCAAAGATTGGGCCTTTCATTCGTGATTATGACCTTAATATCGAAGAATTTGCCCAAAAGCCTGAAACCTTTGCTTCCTTTAACGAATTTTTCTACCGGAAGCTAAAAACAGAAGCTCGACCCATTTCTGAGGATGCCATTGTTTTCCCCGCAGACGGCAGGCATTTAGCTTTCACAAATATCGACAAAATCGATGGCTTTTTTGTCAAAGGACAGACATTTGATATTCATCAACTCATCAATGACCCTGAGCTTTCAGCACGATACGCTGGAGGTTCATTGATACTCTCCAGGCTATGCCCTGTGGATTATCATCGTTTTCACTTCCCTGTTAGTGGTCAGGCATCGCCAACGCGCCTTATTAATGGGCCTCTTTTTTCAGTATCGCCTATCGCCTTGTCACGCAACCTTAGCTACCTCTGGCAGAACAAGCGCACCATCACAGAGATAGAAACACCTTCTATGGGCAAGGTGCTTATGATGGAAATTGGCGCTACTTGCGTCGGCTCCATTCAACAAACCTATCACGCTGATCAAGTCATCCAGAAAGGTGACGAAAAGGGCTATTTTGCCTTTGGCGGTTCATCCACGATGGTCATCTTTGAGCCTGGCACTATAGAGTTCAGTGAAGACATTCTTAGCAATTCGAGCAAGCAAATCGAAACGTATGCCAAGATGGGAGACGCGATGGGACGTGCCACATAGAGAAATCTAATTAGACTTAAAATGTTGCCAACCTTGCCCATTCGAGACGACATCATGATCATTGTCTGTTAGCTCACCCACCACGCTCAGCATGAGCTCAGGAAATTGCTTTGCCCATGCCTGCTCCAACTGCCCCACTGATCTTGCCGAGATGGTAAATAACAACTCGTAATCTTCGCCGTCTCCGATTGCTTGCGAAATATCACATGCCTTATTGAGCGGTAATGACTGCTCATTGAGTAAATAGCCACATTGACTCGCCGCCGCCAATCGAGGTAGGTCACTGCCAAGGCCATCCGACAAGTCCATCATTGAGTTCACTCTAAAATGCTCAGTCAACCATCGGGCCTCTTCAACGCGTGGAGAAAAGCTCAGGTGCTTGCCTCGAATTGACCCCCCAAGCTTTCCCGTTACCAAAATCAGATCCCCCCTCTTACCACCACTTCTCCGAATACATCTTGATTTTTCTACCCAGCCAGTGCCCGCTACCGAAATCACCGCTGCTGCATTTGCCGGCACCGCACTGGTCTCACCTCCACATATCGTCGCTCCATATGCAGAAGCGCACCTCTGCATTCCTTGGTAAAGTTTTTCCAGGTAGCTTACAGACTTCTCCGGAGGCATTGCAATCGTAATGAGAAGGTGGCTAGGTAAGCCCCCCATAGCTCCAAAGTCACTAATGACTCGAGCAATGGCTTTCCAGCCTACTTTAGCTGCAGGTGTGTCTGCCAGATAGTGAATGCCCTCAACCATCGAGTCGGTTTTGAGCAGCTGGTATTGATCACACTGGCCACGCTTACCGAGATCGACGACAGCACAATCATCTCCAGGGCCGAGGATGATGCTTTCATCATTAGCACAGCCATCCCCAAGCTGCTCGATGAGCCGCTTTACTAAAGCATCTTCGCCTATATCACCCAAACTACTCATGGCATTTCAATGCACGATAAAACACAAGCCGATGTAAAAACAATTCTTAATCAAATTATGAGAACAATTGCTGTAAATTTAACCGTTTTGCACCATAATAAACACGTGATCCGTGGATTCATTACTCTGATTTGCTATATCAGCTTGCTCGCTATGCCGACAAGTGGAGCCAACGATGCTCCCAAGTCGGTATCTGACCACCTTACGCAGAACGCTCTTTACCAAGCTGGCTCAAAAGCAATGGCCGACCACCTCTATGGAGTTGCCGTGTCTAAATTTCGCCTTGCTCTGCAAACAGCTGACATCCCCAGTGAGGCAATACCATATCTTCAACTGGCACTAGTAGAGTCACTCATACGGGCTGGAACAGAGCCACAAGGAGACAATCAATTTGCCACCGAAGCCTTACAACTACTGAGTGAAGAAACTATTTCAGCTCAATTATCTGCGCCGATCTGGAGAGCAGAAGCCTTAGCCTTACTGGGCCGCTATCAAGAAGCTAATGATGCACTAGCCGAGATACCTAAGACGCATACAAAACACAGCCAAATTCAGCTAACCCGCGCTCGTATCCTGCTTGCATTAGGTCAAACCACGGATGCCCTGGAAATTTTAATCAAAACGGGACAGTCAAGCTCACCCGAAATTAGAAATGCAGCCAACCTTTTGGCCTGTGAAATTCATATTAAGCTCGGCAACCATGAAAATGCTTCTGCGACACTTGATAAAATAGACGGTCAAATGGCGGCTGCGGCTAAGATCAAGGAATACTTGGAAGCTCGTCTAGCCCTGTCTGAAAAAAAATCAGCTCAAGCAATCAACCGATTCCAATCACTCATCACCGCCCCCGACAATCTTCCCGAACAAATCTTTCATGCCTGCATATTAGGTAAAGCAGACGCTCAGGCAGCCAATCAGCAGACTGATGATGCCATCTCGACCCTCGAGCAGTTTATCGATAACTACCCAAATTCTTCCATCCTACATTCAGCATTTGATCGTTTATCTGCCATCCTCCCAGATAAGCTTAACGATGACTCCTCAATCATGTCCAAACTTCGGCAGTGGAGCGGAGACACCCCACCACCCAGCAACGGGCTCTACATCCAAGGCGAGAACATCAGCGCCATGCTGCCCTACCAGCCCCAACCCTCGACCAATGACGACCTTGTAAGTCTTGCTCTCTATCATCGAGCCACACTGCTGGCTCGTAGTGAAGAAGCAGGAAACAATGAACTCGCCATGGCCCTACTAGCCCGCTTGCGTGCTCAACATGTGACCAGCCCACTGCTACCCAGTGAGCTCTATCTCAAACTTTCCTCAGCATCACTGATCGACACAGCTTACCTCCACCTCAAACAAAACGATACTAATCAAGCCACCTTTACGCTGTCCGTCATGGAAAAGGTAGCTTTCTCACCACGCCTCCGAGATGAGGCCAGCTTCCTTCGCGGCTTACTACTTGCTGAGCAAAATGAGCCTATTGAAGCTCTTAGCGCCTTTGATTACGCAAGGCAGTCAAGCTCCCAAGACATCTCCGAAGCTTCCAGTATCAATGCTGCAATGATGGCTCTCAAGGGAAGCAACCTTAGCGCCTTTGATGAAATAAGCACAGCTGCCCAAAACAACTTCATACGTACTTCACTGCACTTGGAGCGTGCGCTTTGGAAATGTGGCCAAAACGATCCTACTGGCCCGACTGACCTGGAATCCTTCATTGTCAATAATCCCGGCCATCCCCGCGAGAACGAAGCCCGGCTCTCTCTTGCTGCAGCAGCGGTCATGATCTCTCCTATGGACGTCGATTTGGCAAGGGCTCAAATCGAGATTATTTCACCCCGTCTTACAGACGCTGAAAACCAATACAAAATAACCAAAATACTCATTCGTGCCGAAGAGCTTGCTCAACATTGGGAAGCGGCTGCTGCTGCCGCCGAGCGGTTTATTGCCAACTTTAGCGACGACCCAAACATTCCATATCTACAGCTTAAATTAGGGGAATCTTATTTTCATAATGAAGATTACAACAAGGCACGGCGAATCCTGCAGGACATTCCAGAAAATCATCCAGAAAGTCCCTACTCCCCTTATGCAAGCTTCCAGGCAGCTATGTCAGCTAGGCTCGGCGGCACCATCCAAGCACGGGAAGAGTGCCTGAGCATGTTCCAAAAAATAATCGATAGTGATCACCCTCATTTATCACAGGAGGCACGAATCCAACAGGCTCGGGTTCTCATTGACCTGCGCCGTTATCAAGAAGCTGAAAAAACCTTAGCGCCACTACTGGCGAGCAAAGACATACCGACTTCTTTACTACGCTCTGCGGGAGTGCTGATGGCAGATTGCCTTCACCGGCAAGGCCCAGCAGATACAACGAAGTATGACCAAGCCATCACCATCTACAATCAGCTACTCTCAGAGCAAGACCTGCCACTTGCCTGGAGAAACAGGCTTCATTTTCTACGCGGACAAACCTATGAAAGCATGTCGCTATGGGCTGATGCCTTCGGCTCATACTATGATGTTATTATTGAGAGCCATCAGCCTGCTTCAAATGCGGCCCATGATGAGGAATGGCTGTGGTTTTACCGCTGTGGTTTTAAAGCTCTTTCCATGCTAGAAAGGGAACAGCGATGGACCGCTTCCGTTAAGCTGGCAAGGCGCATTGCCTCCTTTGACGGCCCAAGAGCCGAAGAGGCTACCAAACGGGCCAACAGCCTTGCTAAAAAACACATGATATGGGAAGACTCTCAACCCCTGTCGGCTGAACCAGCTTCAAATAGCGAATAGCAGCCTTAAACAACAACACCTCTATTTATTATGCGCACCGCTGTCTATGCAGGATCTTTTGACCCCTTGACCAATGGTCATCTATGGATGATCGAAAAAGGGCTCGAAATGTTTGACCACCTCTACGTTGTCATCGGCAGTAACCCCGCCAAGTCATATACATTTACGGTTGAAGATCGCCTGCAGTTTCTCCGAGAATCAATCCCCTCATGTGATCGCCTGACCATCTCGGAGTTTAAAAACCTCTACTTAGTGGAATATGCCCGTAGCGTAGATGCTCAGTATATACTGAGGGGAATTCGATCATCTGGCGACTATGAGTATGAACGTGTCATGCGCCATATCAACGCTGACATGGCGCCAAGTATCACAACCACCTTTCTGATGCCACCTCGTGACATTGCCGAACTTTCCTCTAGTATGGTTAAGAGTCTTATTGGCCCTGAAGGCTGGGAAGAGTCAGTAAAACGCTATGTTCCCCCGCCTGTGTTCTTGGCACTCCAGGAGATGAACTGCTAACGCACTGGCTGACTGCATTCTCTGCTGACTACATTTTCACTACCATTCCTCAATGAGTTTCTGGACAAACCTCCAACAATCATTAATCGAACTTATCGATGACCGGCAGGATTTCTGGCAATGGACTGCACTTATTCTCTGCTTGATCGCGGCGATCAGTGCCTCATTTCTGCTTCGCAAAAAAGCATTCTGTCATGGCTCTCAATGCCATGCGATCATCACGCGCTTCTTTAATCCAGGCAAAGAAATCAGCTTCGTGCCAGCTAGCTTCTGCATCCTTCTGTGGATTACATGGGCAGCACGCAACCAGTGGTCCAACCAACTTTCTGCACAAGGGCACCACTCCATTCCCTCCAATTACATTTTTACAGCAGCGTTACTCGTCTCCGCACTGGTCATCTATCAAGTCGCCACAGCGGTATCCAAAGGACGTTCAGCGCCAAAGTTCCTAGGCGGATTGATGCTGGCGATTTTCGCCCTCCAGGTCTTTGGCTGGCTCGAACCTCTGAGTCAGGCGCTCCAGGGCATCAGGCTGCCTCTTGGCAACATTGAGATCAACGTGTGGGCTATCATTTCCGCCATCGCGGCCCTCTTTATCTTGCTGTGGCTCGTCGGTCTATCGGTGCGCTTTATCGATAGCCTGCTTCAACCACGCACAGACATTCCCCCCTCCATCAAGGTTCTGATCGGCAAAGGTTCCCGCCTAACCTTATACATCATTGCTATTGTCGGAGCACTGAAGATAGGAGGAGTGCCACTTGGAGGCTTAGCCGTCTTCTCTGGCGCCTTTGGTCTAGGTCTTGGCTTTGGACTACAGAAAGTCATCTCCAACCTCGTTGCGGGCGTTATTATGCTCCTCGATAAATCCATTAAACCCGGTGACGTCATTGAAATAGAAGGCACCTTTGGTTGGATCAATTCACTACGCTCACGTTACATTTCCGTCATCACCCGCGATCGCAAAGAAATTCTGATTCCCAACGAGGACTTCATCACCAACAAAGTCATCAACTGGTCATTTACCGATCGCGTCGTTCGCATCAAAGCTGATGTGGGTGTTTCATATTCTACTGATATCCCAGAGGCTATCCGTATCTGCAAGGAAGCAACAATGGACATACCACGCGTCTTAACGGATCCTGCACCAAACTGCTTACTGAAAGAATTTGGCGATTCATCCATCAACCTACAAATACGCTTCTGGATCGACGATGCACCTCAAGGTGTCAGTAATGTTCGCTCTGAAGTACTCCTAGCCGTTTGGAAGGCTTTCCGAGAAAACCATATTCAAATTCCCTTCCCCCAGCGTGATCTTCACATTAAATCTGATCATTTGCCTCAAGCCCTTCAAGAATCAAACAAAGACTAGTATCCAACCAACATGTCCGCACTCACATTACACCCTATCGATGAAATCATCGCTGAAATCGCAGCTGGCAAGATGGTCATTGTCGTTGATGACCCAGGTCGAGAAAACGAGGCCGACCTGGTTGCTGCCGGAGCTGCCGTCACACCCGAGATGATTGCCTTTATGGCAAACCATGGGCGTGGTCTTATTTGCGCACCCATCACTGCTGCCCGGGCTCAGGAGCTGGACCTTCCCCCAATGACTCCACGCAATACTGAATCACAGAAAACAGCTTTTACCATCTCAGTGGACGCTGCAGAGGGCATCACAACAGGCATCTCCGCAGCTGACAGGGCGGAAACCATCAGGCTTCTTGCCTCAGATGATGCCAAGCCCCATGCCCTTGTTCAACCAGGTCACATCTTCCCACTTCAGGCTGTGCCTGGAGGAGTTTTACGACGTGCAGGCCATACGGAAGCATCCATTGACCTTGCTCGCCTTGCTGGATTTTCAGAAGCTGGTGTAATCTGTGAGATCATGAACGAAGACGGTTCTATGGGCCGCTCAGGTCATCTCGGTGAATATCAGATTAAACATAAGCTGAAGGCATGCAGTATTGCCGATCTAATTGAATATCGCAGACGCTCAGAAAAACTTGTTCGTCACGCTGAAACGATAGCAATGCCGACAGATTACGGTGAATTCAACTGCCACCTCTACTATGTCGATCATTCCGATGATAGCACTGCTGGCCATCACCTCGCATTCACACGAGGTGAAATCTCGGCTGATAAACCAACTCTAGTGCGCGTGCATTCGGAGTGCCTCACAGGAGACGTTTTCCACTCAAAACGCTGCGACTGTGGAAGCCAACTGGACACAGCCATGAAACAGATCGCCGAGGAAGGAGGCGTGTTACTCTATTTACGTCAAGAAGGTCGAGGCATTGGTTTGCCTGCAAAAATTCACGCCTACAAATTACAAGAACAAGGATTAGACACCATCGAAGCCAACGAGAAGCTAGGCTACGGATCTGACCTGCGAGACTATGGCATGGGTGCTCAAATACTCTATGACCTAGGCGTGAGAAAAATGAAACTGCTCACTAACAACCCCAAGAAGATTATTGGCCTAGAAGGTTACAAGCTTGAGATTACCGAGCAGGTTGCCCTGAGCATTCCCTCTAACCCACATAACGAAAAATATTTGAAGACCAAAAAAGACCGCATGGGTCATACTTTATAATACTTGATGCCAAAAAACCCCGCGGTATTTCTACAGCCTGCCCGGTCAGCCCCTCGGTGGCATTGTTTAGCCAATCCAATTGATTAGACCCTTTTGGTAAAAGGAGGAATCGCGCAGCCGATGGCATCTGCTGTAGCGCGCAACAACTCAGCCTCACGACTTTCCACTATCCCGTCGTGCATCACCGCCAAGCCCAGCATGCGAATAAGCTGCTTTTTGACTAAAGGTGTCGCATGATCAAACTTCTCGAGCGCTAGCTCAATAGATCTCAGGCCACACTCAGCTGCAGTTGCCATCTCCAGTTGCCATGGCCACTCAGCGGTAGCTGCCTGGTAGGCACTGCTCATCTGATCCTCTCCGCCGACTGCTGCCATCGTGGTTACTAGAATATTGGCCTCGTTGAACAAGGTATCCATATTGTGATACTTCATCTTCGCCATCGACCCTGGTCTGAAATGTGAATTCAGATGACGCTCCACAACATGCTGCAGCATAAACTCAAACAAATCAACCTGGCCGTCACTAGCAATCAACCACTGCGTGATTTCTACAAAACGATCGTATTCAGGCAAGGACAAGCGCCTCAGTGTTGGAATAGATAAATCCACCAAAGCGACTTTCTCGGAAGAATGTAAATCGCCCAGCTGATGATTCCATTGCAGCGCTAGTTTGCCAGCATCCTTGCCCGCACCATTTTTAATAAACAAGATTTCCTCATCACGTAGTTTATTATCCTCTGCCAACAATAATCCAAAGATAAGTGCCTGCGCCTCCTCACGGTCATGACATGCTGAAACCCAGTCCGCCTGCAAGGATTCATAGAGCAAATGACCAACCGCAGCATCCACCTCAGAGGGTTCCCCCAAGCGATCAATCTGCGCACGAGAAATGGGAGGCGGCGTGGCCGCAGCCGATCCGCTAAAGCCACTAGCCCGCGCATCTCGTTGGTGTTCACTTGTGGCCCTGCCCTCTGCTACATCCGGAAGCGTGGTTGCCACAAACTCACCATCCCAATTTTTTTGGATCGCCTTGATTCTGATATTTAGAGGCGGGTGAGTAGCAAGCCCGTAACTGAACATCCCCCCATCTGCAAAAAACAAGTGGCTCGCCTCCGTTGCTTTTGGGGCATTGATCCTAGCCCCTTCTTGTTGACCCCCGATCTTTTTAAGGGCACCAGCAATACCTTCAGGGTCACGGGTAAACTGCACTGCCGAGGCGTCGGCCAAATACTCACGCTGGCGTGAAATGGCAGCCTGAATCAACCGGCCAAAAAAAACGCCAATACTACCGACGATCATCAGAGCCACACCCGCTAAGACAATAACTACGACCACTCCGGCACCATTATTTTTACTGCTGGAGCTGCGAACCCGCATAAAGCGTAGGGCCTGAAACAGCATGCGCCCTATCATGGAAATCATTAAAACACCAAACAGAAGCCCCATGAGCCTCATATTGAGTTTCATATCTCCATTGAGAATGTGGCTAAACTCGTGTGCCACCACCCCCTGGAGCTCTGATCTACTGAGCCTTTGGAGACATCCTCTTGTCACCGCCACCACCGCATTGCCAGGTTCGGTTCCAGCAGCAAAGGCGTTGATAGCTAGTTCATCATCCATCAACCAAATACCGGGCACAGGCAAGCCTGAGGCAATCGCCATTTCTTCCACTACATTGACCAGCCGGCGCTCATCAGCATCATTAGTATGCGGATCTATCTGCCTAGCACCGAGGTCTTTGGCGACAACAGCACCACCACCATTGAGCTGCATGGTTTTAAACAGACTCCCTGTGCCCATGACTCCACCTGTTCCCAGCGCGGTAGCTGTAAACACCCCTGGCATCCAAGGGTTCACAGTCATCCCCGTGTAGAGCATTGCTATATAAACAATACCATACACCGATAGGATCACGCCGATGATGGCCAGCGCAAAATAGACAACCAACCATTTGGTCCTACGTCTAGCGTCATCCTGTGCCGCGAAAAAGTTCATTGGAATTGATGGACTAAAGCTGCCTCAAGCAGAGGTTAGCCAAGGCGACTAAAATTCAACTTTTACAGCCTCACGCTCACTCTCTTCAGTCACCTCAAACAAGGTTGCCGTGCCGAAATTAAACATGCCGGCAATAAGGCTAGAGGGAAACACCTCAGTCTGTGTGTTGTATTGAGTGACCGCATCATTGTATGCCTGCCGAGAGAAGGCTATTTTATTTTCAGTCGATGTCAGCTCTTCACTGACCTGCATCATATTAGCATTACTTTTAAGATCAGGGTAAGCCTCAGAAAGAGCAAAAAGACGACCAAGCGCACTGCCAAGGCCACCCTCAGCAGCCATCAATGCCCCCATCGAAGACGCGTCCTCTGTATTGGCACTCTGACGAGCAGAGCTGGCCATGTTCCTGGCCTCAATGACACCCTCAAGCGTCTCTTTCTCGTGTTTCATGAAACTCTTAGCGGTTTCCACGAGGTTAGGAATTAAGTCGTAGCGCCGCTTTAACTGCACATCGATTTGTGCAAACGCATTGCGGTATAGATTACGGAGCTTAACAAGGCCGTTGTATATACCGATCACCCAGAAGGCGACGACAAGAACAAGACCTGCCAGAACTGCGAGAATAGTAATAGCTGCTGTCATAATAGTAGTATGTTTATTGGTTGATAGGACCGATGGCGAAAAGCGCAACAATGCCCTACGAAGCCTATTCTATCGGAGCTCATCTTCTTTGCCATTATAAAAACACCACAGGATTGTAGCTCTCTGGGTCGCGCAAATAGCTAAGAATCCTGGCTCTTGAGCTTCTTACCAACCAAGTTTTTTAAATCCTCCAGCATCATATATACAGAGGGCACGAGCAACAGCGTGATAAAGGTCGCAAAAAGGATACCAAAACCAAGGGAAACCGCCATTGGCACCAGAAAGCGCGCCTGCATATCAGTTTCCACAAGCATCGGCATCAGGCCAGCAAAGGTCGTTAACGAGGTCAGCAAAATAGGGCGGAAACGCGCAGCTCCAGCATTGTGCACTGCATGGATCAGACTACCGCCCTCTTTTCGATGGCGGTTCACATATTCCACCAAAACCAGGCTGTCATTAACAACAACCCCCGAAAGGGCTATTATGCCACACAGTGACATAATACTGAGGTCCATGCCCATAAGGATGTGTCCTGCCACAGCTCCCACAATACCGAAGGGAATCACGCTCATCACGATGACTGGTTGAATGTATGATTTCAGAGGGATGGCCATGAGCACATAGATGCCTAAGAGGGCAAAGACAAACTTCACCCCCATCTCCGAAATCGAATCCTTCTGATCTTTCTGCTCACCTAGATAATCCCATGAAACACCCGGGAATTTAGCAGACAGCCCGGCAAGCACCTCATCAGTGAAGAGGGAAACAACCTCGTTAGCATTCGCCTTTGCTCGGTCAACATCCGCACTGATCTTAATCGAGCGCTTACGGTCTACTCGGTGAATCGATGCTGGGCCGCGCGCGGGACGAGCATTAGCCACCACAGTGAGAGGAACCTCACCTCCCTCTATGGTTTTTAACCGAACATCTTCAAGGTTCTGGATCGACTTCCTCTCGTCAGCAGGATAGCGCACCATAACCTTAAGTTCATCTCGTCCACGTTGAATGCGCTGCACCTCCTCACCATAAAATGACTGCCTGATCTGTAGCGCAATCGATTGTAAACTAAAGCCCATGGCCCTACCTGCAGGTGTAACCTCTTCGTAAATAAGCTCTCGTTTGCCCCTACGGTTATCCGTTGAGATATCTTTGACCCCCGCGTAACCATTGAGTTGATTAGTGATGTGATCTGCTGCTTTCCTGAGCATACCAAGATCTCGCCCTGAAATTTCAATATCTATGGCGTTACCACTGGCTCCCGTTTCCTGCCGAAAACTCAACTCAACCACACCGGCAATCAAACCAATTTCTCGGCGCCACTCGGCAATAAATTCATCTGCCGAAATACTTCGGTCAGCCGCGGGCTTAAGTTCCACAGTCACCTCGCCGAGATTACTACCAATGGGAATACGGTCTGCACCAAAACCCATCTGAAAGGGCTGCGTGCCAGAAGTTGCCAAAATATGCACGGATACCGGCTTGCCGTTGGAATCTTTATGCCGTGCGCCCACTCGCTGTGCCGCTTTTTCAATCTTCTCGATTTCCGCCTCTGTCGTCACAAAAGGAACCCCCGTCGGCATCTCAAGTTTTGCGGTAACCACATCGCCTTCCACCTTGGGCATAAACTCAAATGGGACCCACTTCCCCATTACCAGCCCAAAGACAGCCATTAAAAGCGCCGCAAAAACTGCCCATACCGAATAACGATGGCGCAGACAACTCATCAGAGCTGGTTTATAGATGCTCTGCACAAATGTCTCCAAACCACCGGCAACCCTGCGCTGAATACGAAAGATGACATTGACCTTGTCTCCCTCTACATGGGGCTTGAGCAAGGCGAGGTGCGCCGGCAAAACAAGCTTCGATTGAAGCAGCGAGAACATCAGCACAGGGATTACCACTAAAGGAATATTGGGCCATATTTTACCACTGACACCGCTGATACCCAGCATGGGAGTAAAGGCTGCCATCGTCGTCAATACCCCAAAAATGACAACGGTGCCCACTTCATGGGTTCCTTTCCAACTTGCTTCACGAGGGTGTTCACCGCCCTGAATGCGCCGATACACGTTTTCCCCGACAATGATGGCGTCATCAACGACGATACCCAGCACAAGGATAAACGCGAACAGCGATATCATATTGATCGACACACCCAATTCCGGCATCAGCCAAATTCCGCCGGCAAAAGAAACGGGAATTCCAAGTGCTACAAGAAATGCCAAGCTCGGCCTTAAGAACAAGGCCAGCACCAGAAAAACAAAGAGCAAACCCGTAGCTCCATTACGAATCAAGAGACTCAAACGCCCCTTAAGAAGTTCACTGCTATCATTCCATAGCTCCAACTCGACCCCCTCTGGCAATTGCCCTGGAGCCACATTGCCAATGTAGTCCTTAACTGCCTCTGATATCAGCAGGGCATTCTGTTCACCTGTGCGGTAAACATTCACCAATACTGTAGCTCTACCGTCAAAATGAGAGCTAATATCGACATCCTCAAAACCATCTATAATCGTTGCGATCTCACGAAGCAAAAGGATTGATCCGTCAGGTTTCGTCGATACCACAATATCTTCAAATTCCTTGGAGGTATAACGCTTACCCTTTGCCCGGATAACGACTTCACCTGCCTCCGTGCGTATCGAGCCACTGGGCAGGTCAAGTGAAGTTCTTCGCACCGCATCAGCCACTTGCTGCAAGCTGATCTGATGACTACGAAGTATCTCTTCAGATACCTCAATAGAAATCTCGTATGGCCTCACTCCAGTTAAGCTAGCTTTGGTAATCTTTGGCTCACCACGCAGCATGCGGTTTATCTTCGCCCCCATGCCAACGGGCTGCGGAGCCTTATAATCTAACAAACCATCACGCACGATCTCTCCTAGTTCGCGCATTGTTTTCTCATCGGCATCAGCTGAGACAGCAATGCTCATCACTTGCATATCCAACCTCGCCTCTTCCAAGATTGGCTTTTCCGAATTTTCAGGAAAATTACTGATCGCATCTACTTTGGACTTCAGGTCCCCCATCACATCGCGCACTTCGTAACCCGTCTCCACCTCCACAGTCACCGCACCCATTGATTCCGTCGCGGTGGAGGTCACCCGTTTCACCCCGTCAACATCGGCGATGGCGTCCTCCAGTGGCAGTAAAATGCCATCTTCAACTTCCTCAGGTGTTGCATTGGGAAACGGCACCTGCACGAGCACGGCATCCAGTGAAATATTGGGAAACACCTCCTTCTTGAGCTTAAACCAAGTCGTAATGCCCGCCAGCATGACCAACAGCATTAAGAAGTTGGCAGCAACGTGGTTTCTACTGAACCATTGGATGGCTTTTTGCATATCTCTAATTAAAAGTATTCTTTATTACTTGTCGCCCTCAGCTTGTTCTTGAACCGAAAGCTTCATGCCAGAAACCGGTGTCTCCATAGGGCTGACAATAACCTTAGCTCCATCACTCAGGCCTGCAGAAACAAGCACGCTTTTCTCAAGTGTGCGGGCTAGCGTCACTGGGGTGAGCTCCAATTCATTGGCCGCATTGACCGTGAGTAGTGTGTTGTCGGGTCTCAATGCACTGCGAGGAACCTTAATCACACCCTCCATGACTCCTCCCTGTATTTCAGCTTGCACAAAAAGGCCCAGTGGCGGCAGGCGATACGGGCTGGCTTCAGATTGCGGCTTTATCCCTACCACTAAGTACATCGTCATGGTCTGCTGATCGACCACCCCCTCGTTGCGCACAATGGAACCATGCCATTGCCTATCGACACCACCTAAGAAGGCGTTAACGATTACCTTAGACCCGATAATTTTGTCTTTATCCAGATATCCTAATTCTTCCAGAGTCACCGGCACACGCGCCTCAAATGCATTGGCCGAATATAGGTCTGCCAAGCGGGCTCCGATCATAATATAAGAACCTAGATCGGTATAGGTCGCTTCAACTCGGCAATCATAAGGGGCCCGTAGTTTGGTTCTCTCCAGGTCACGCTTCGCCTTACCCACAGCTGCGGTGGCGGCAGTGATATGAGCTTGGGCACTCTCAATTTGAGGCTTGCGCAGCACCAAATCAGAGGCTTCCCCTCTTCCTAGCTTTCCCCAATCACGCCCCGCCTGATCAGCTCGAGCTTGCTCTTGGGCGAGTAATAGCCTGGCCTCCGCCAGAGAAGATTCTGCTGCAGCCAGTGCGGAAACATAATCTGCATCGTCTATTTCTAACATGATTTCATCATGGGAAAACTGACCGCCCACCTCAAACTTCGGAGAGACCATTACCACTCGCCCCATCACTTCTGAGGCCGCCTGAGTTCTCCTTACCGACTCAACTCGACCTTGAGTGCTAATGACCAATTGCTCGGTATCTACCTGAACGCCCATCACATTAACCACAGGGATTAATCGCGGTGGCAACTCCTTGTCCGCCTCCGGCCCATTATCCTTGAGGTATTTCATCACGACAACGCCAACGAGCAATACGATGATAAGGGCAACAATCTTGGATCGGTGCACCCACCTGCCCGAAGTCGTCGAGTGGTCTGCTTGAGAATATTTTACTTCTTCGCTCATAAATTATTTTTCATTACTTTTTCAATTCAAACCCACCCCCAAGAGCAAGGTGAAGGTCTACGCGATTAATCAATCGCAGCCTTCTCAAAGTCGTATGTTGTGACTCAAGCTGTATCTTGCTCGTCTGCGCAGCAAACAAGGTAAGCACATCTCCATTGCCATCTCGATAGTCATCCTCCGCAGCCTTCGCCGCATCCCGTGCTAGATCGCGGGCATTCTGAATTTCTTGTTCGCGCCGGCGCAACCATCCTTCGTTTGACAATGCCTGCTCCACTTCACCAAAAGCGTTAAGCACGGTTTTATGAAGGACGGCAAGAGCCTCACGTTGACTCGATTTGCGAATACGAATCTCACCACGCACACGGCCGCCGGTGAGAATCGGCTGTAATAAATTAGCACCAACAGACCAGACCCCAAAATCACTATTGATAATATCACCCAATGACTCCGTTGTCGTTCCTGTCTTACCTGTGATTTTAAAACTGGGGAAAATAGCTAACTTTGCCTCTTTGATGCGCTTTGCCGTGGCTGCGTAGCGCCGCTCAGCAGCTACAATATCGGGCCTGCGCAGTAAAAGTTCTGAAGGTAATCCAGCCGGAGGCGATGATGCTATATGCGGCAGGCTCGCTCGGCCATACATTTTGGCTGCAGGATATCTTCCCGCCAGTAATTCTAGCTGTCGACGAGCCGTCTCTTGATTACCTCGTTTTGCTGACAATTCGGCCTTTGCGCTAGCCACATCAGACTGAGACAGCCTCAGCTGAGATGCTGAGCCTCCCTCAGCACGCATATCCCTCTGGTATCGACCTCTGACCGCTTCCTCTGTTTGCTCTCTTAAACTTAATGCCTGCTGAGCGAGTGATACTTGTTGGTTAGCTTCAGCCAAGGCAAACCAAGCCTTACAAACCTGAGCCGCCAGCGATGCCCGCGCCGCACGGTAGTCCTGCCCACCCGCCTGCCAGCTCGCAAGCGCCGCAGATTTCCCAGCACGAGCACGACCCCATATGTCTGGTTCCCAATCAACCTTTAGGTCCACGCCATAGCTTTCTGATATAATTGAACCACCAAAAGGAAACCCGATAAATCTTGTCTTCCGACGATCCGCGTCTGAGCTCAATGCCATTTGAGGCCTAGCTAGCGCTCCTTCCACGCGCGCAGCCTCCAGCGCCCTTTCAAGCCGCTCAGCGGCAATACTCATCTCATAATTCGCCCCCAAGGCCTCATCTACAATTGCCGTGAGATCGCTATCGCCAAATCGTTGCACCCAATTGACATCGACCCCAGACTTCGCCTGCTTGCTTGCAGACCAACTAGCGGGCACGGATTGGGTCAGCTCCGTCAACATCGACTCAGGTGCTTTAGCAACACAGCCCAACAAAAAAACAGCACTCCCTAGTAAAAAAACAGGCCTCATTTTTGGGCTCCCTTCTCGGCTAAGAAGCCTGCCTCACAAAAACCAATCATCTCTTGGAACTGATCCTCTGCATCTGGATCTCCGCAGGCACCATCGGTCAAACTATACAACAGCTCGCCATGCAGCAGAGTCTGAGCCATCACCCCGAAGGTGAAATGAAGCCGCCAGAGGACAAGCTCCGTCGTTAAGTTTGGAGCCGCAGTAAGCAGAGCCTTAGTAAAGGTCTCGGCTACTCTTTTCATACCGGGAACCATATCCTCCGGCAATCCTCCCTGAGGGTCCATCACACATCGTCCCATCAACTTAAAAAATAATTTCTCACTCATCTCACTCCCCTTAACCACCGTAAGAAACGGCCTCATGAAGGCCTCAAGAATTTCTCTCACTGTGGCAACTCGCCCCTCACCCGTTAGCTCTTCTAGCATCTTTAAACGCTCTTCATTGACAGGGTCAATGTAACGGCACTGGATCGCCTCGAATAACTTTTCCTTACTGCCAAAATGATAGTTAACCGCGGCTACATTGACCTGCGCATCGTTGGTGATATCTCGAAGAGAGACTGATTCAAAGCCATTCTCAGCAACAAGTCGCTCAGTCGCCTCTAAAATCAATGACTTTGTTGTTTTCTTCTCGGCAATCATCTTTTGCTAATCATCTCCCTGTAATAATTCAAGCACATGATTAAAGCACTTGCTTGAATAAATCAAGACCTTTTCTTTTTTGTCATGCATTCAGGCTTACTCGCAATTCCATTCAAAAGCCTCAGCAGCTAATATTTTCTCACAATTCTCCCACTGGTTCTTGCCAGTAGCACCTCTGACAGTCTAGCTTGCAGCCATGAAGATAGGTTTAATTGGATGCGGCAGGATGGGCAGCGCACTCATTGGAGGCATTGCAAAGTCTGACATCACGACCCCTGAGGACATTTCCGTCTATGATCTCAATGCAGATTTTGTTGCCGCATTAGTGCAGAACAGCGGAGTCTCAGCTGCGAGTAACAATCTCGATCTCACCCACACGTCTCAGACTATTCTGCTTGCCGTCAAACCACAATATATCGGCGAGGTTCTTAAGGAAATTGCACCAGCCCTCACAAAAGACCACCTACTGATCTCCATTGCCGCTGGTGTCACACTAGAAAAAATGGAGGTCGCCTGCCCCGCTGGAACACGTATCATCAGAGCGATGCCTAATACACCCGCGCTGATCGGCTTGGGCGCTACCGGAATCGCACCCGGCAGTCACGCCACCGAACAAGATCTCAAAGTAGCCCGAGAGCTTCTCGAATCGGTAGGCATCGTCAGCGTTACCGAGGAACCCCAGCTTGACGCTATCACAGGTTTGTCAGGAAGCGGCCCGGCCTATGTCTATACATTCATCGAATCACTCAGCCTACAGGCTCAGGAAGAAGGTCTAGCCCTTGACGAAGCACTCAAACTCGCTACCCAGACAGTGATCGGCGCGGCACGTATGATCGAGCAAACCGGAATGACACCGCGCCAGCTTGTTGAGCAGGTCACATCTCCAGGAGGCACTACTCTCGCTGGCCTTGCCGCCCTCACCGAGCACGGCTTTGAAAAAAGCATTGCAGCAGGAGTTCACGCCGCATCGGAACGATCTCGAGAAATCGCCAGAGAATCGTGAAGCTTACCCCAGAAGGTTCATGCAATAACACCATCATTACGCCTTTTTACATATTCCATTACCACCGATTCCCGCGTTTATGCGGATTCACCCCCGATTCCGTTTGCCAAAACAACTCTAGGGTATTAGCTTTAAATCGCTACTCGCACTAACTTCAACCAATAACAAACACATGGGACCTCTCGGATATCCAGAAATGGTGGTCATCTTTTTGATCATCCTCCTTCTCTTCGGCGCTAAAAAACTCCCCCAGCTCGCACGCGGACTGGGCAAGAGCATGGGCGAATTTAAAAAAGCCAAAGATGAATTTGAGCATGAAATTACCAAGGCTGAAGACGAAGTCACACACGATGCTGCTCCTAAATCACCAGCGCCCAAAGACATTGAGCCTCGCGAAGACAAGGACGCCTGATTGCAAGCCAAGGCATTCGAAATGGCTTCAACTCGACTATTTTTATTAGCCAAACTTGCCCCGATGATTTTCGGGGCATTTTTATGCCTGCTTGCCAACAACTGCAAGGAGTCCGAAAACTCAACCGGACACTGGAAGAACGCCCCAAGCCGAGCAACCAGCGAGCATCCTGGCCAGCTTAACGATACCCCGAAAAAAAGCTCCTCCGAGCCCAACGTGGGCAATTCGTCAGACAAAAACACCCCCGTTCGCTTTCTGGCCTACAACTTAAAAAACTACCTCACTATGCGTCGCTATATTGCTGGTGAGGCAGTTTACAAAGAGAAACCTCGAAACGAAGTCGATGCTCTTATTGAGATCATCTCCGCAGCGAATCCAGATATTCTTGGCGTCTGTGAAATCGGTAAATACGCTGACCTGACGGACCTTCAAAACCGCCTTGCTACTGCAGGCGTCAAGCTGCCCCATGCACATAGAGTCCACGGCTCGGATCCAACCCGTGCACTAGCCCTGCTGTCTCGATACCCCATCGTCAAAACAAATTCCCCAAAACAAACTGACTATATCATTGAAGGTATGCCCTTCAGCATTAGTCGAGGTATTCTTGATGCCACCGTCGAACTACCCAGCCGAACCATTCGTCTCCTAGGCGTCCACTTTAAATCCAAACGCCCAAGTCAAGAAGCCGACCAAGCTTTGATGCGGCGTAATGAGAGCTTGCTCATGCGCCAGCACATCAAAGATATCATGGCAAGTGAACCAGAGACTCAATTACTTGCTTACGGCGATTTCAATGACACCAAGAACAGCAAATCCGTATCTAGTATGCGAGGGCGTTCCAATAGCAATTCTCACATGAAAATTATCGAGCTATTAGATGCACGTGGAGAAAGTTGGACCCATCATTGGAAGCTCGAGGACATCTATTCCAGGATCGATTTTGTAATGACCAACCCAAAACTTGCACCTCACATCAACAAAAAAGAAAGCAAGCTGCTCGATCCTAAAAACTGGGAAGTCGCGAGCGATCATCGCCCGATGTTAGTCATCATTGAGTAAGGGCTACACGCTCATACCATGCCGAGCAAAGCGAGCATCCGGCCCGTCTTACCCTTCTCCATTCGGTAGCTGTAATATGCCTCCGTATTACTCGCGGTGCAAATGCCCGCATCGGTGTATTGCCCATCTGGAACTCCGGCTGCCAATGCTTGCTGGCGAATTTCTGATGCAAAATCCACCTCATAGATAGGAGGCCTAACGCATGGAGAGAGCACCACCATCATATCTGCAGGCGATGAGCCATAGTCATCCTGCATCATTTTTATAGCTTTGCCGGTGATGTTACCCTCTGTGCCTTTTTTACCAGAATGCAGTAATGCAATCACTCTGCAGACGGGATCATAAATATACACAGCACCACAATCAGCTACGCAAATGCCTAGTAGCACATCGACCTCCGAGGTAATCAAACCATCCACATTCTTCCACCTCTGAGCAGAGTCATTCTTCCGCACAACGGCAATATCTGAGCCATGAATTTGCTCAGCTAAATGGAGCTGGGGCCAGCTAAACCCCAAATCTTGAACCGCCTTTTCATGTGCGGGCTGTAAGCGAGCCAGCACCTCATCCTTGTCTAAGCCTAGCTCAACCCCAGAAATACGTCCAACGAAGCTAGAACAAAGTCCCTTCTGCTCATTGAGTGACGATAAAAAACGAGGCATTTGCATTGTTGGCTTAAAGCCTCAACGCAAATGCCCCGTTGTGCAAGCTTACTCAGTCACCAGATTGGCGACTGAGTGCTTAACGCTAGTGTCTTATTGTGATCGGCTCGTTAAAGCGCGGTTCACATGATCCACAGTATCCGCTTCATCTTCATCCATATCTGACATGATGTCAGAAAGGTTAGAAGCGATTTCACCACGCATTCGCGCGACTAACTCCGCACCCTTTTGGGTAATACGAACCATGATCTTACGGCGATCTTCGGCTGCATGCACACGCTCAACATAACTTAACTTTTCCAATCGATCCACAAGGCCGGTAGCGGCCGCTGTAGAATGACCCATTTTCTTAGCGATATCCGACATTGTCAGATATTCTTCGCTGGAAAGATAGGCCATGAGGAAGAACTGAGGAAAAGAAATATTTCCGCGGTTCAACTCACTGGACAGGTTAAGGATGCACGAACGCTGTGTAAACAGAACGAAGTCTGCAAGGCGGTCTGTATCGACGTCGCTAGTTTTGGAGGGACTAGTTTTCATATTATTTTGTGTTTATTAGTGTTTTGGTTATCACCAATGTGAACACAGTTGCAGGAACAGAATACGCAAAAGATCAGGAATCCTCAAGCTTTTATTTTAGGTTTTTTAAATAAATAATGTATTTTAACTGAATGTTTTATAGTTTTCGCCCTAAAATGGCGTTTTTTTGATACTTCACGAGCGATTATCAAATACCCCATTCTATCACCATTTACAGACTTTTATAAGCGCTAATTTGTATGGCTTTTGCGAATGTAAACAGCATCCCCCACCTTGACTGATCCCGATCTAATATCAGCTGCTACATGCTCACCCAGCTCCTCACCTGTGGGGAAAAGGTTAGCCGTCCGTCCTTCACCCTGACTGATGACCGTTTCCCCGTTGAGAACTGCCCACTTACCATATTTGCGTATCAGCACAAATTGTGACTCTTCTTCAACCTGGTAAACTCTACCAGCAAGGCGTCTATCTTCATTTGCAGACATTTGCCGTGGCGTTTTTACATCAGCAGCACAAGCAGAGAAAATCCAAGTCAATAGACACAAAAAAAACAACAGCTTTGCCATGTTGCTATTGAGTCAGAAATTGGCCCTTGCAGCAACCTTTACCATATCAATAATCTCAATATCACCGAGGTGGACATTAGCCAAATCATGGTTATCATCCACCTCATCAGATCTTGTTTTGAATCTGTTTTCATTACCTCACGACATATTACACCATGCCTAAATCCGATATTAAAGCCGCTGCTATTCTGCTCAATCTTGGCTCTCCTGACAGCACAGAAGTCGCTGATGTGCGTCGTTATCTCGATGAATTCTTGAGCGATGAGCGTGTGCTCGATATCGCCGCTTGGAAGCGTAAGCTCATTCTCAAACTTTTCATTTTGCCAACACGCCCTAAGGAATCCGCAGAGGCCTACGGCGAGGTCTGGACCGACGAGGGATCTCCCCTCATTGTCACAAGCAAGGAACAGCACAAACTTGTTTCTGACCAAGTGGACATGCCCGTATTTCTCGGTATGCGTTATGGCAACCCCTCAACCCATGATGTCATCAAGCAGATCAAGGAGGAAGGCATCACCGATCTTTTCATCATGCCTCTCTATCCTCATTATGCAATGTCGAGCTATGAGACAGCGGTCGTCAAAACGATGGAAGAAATCTACGAGCAATGCCCAGAGATGCGCACCAAGTTGCTGCAACCATTCTACAAAGATGATGATTACATCCAAGCTCTAGTGGACAGTGCGATGCCTCATATGGAAGACGATGACGATCTTCTACTGTTTAGCTTTCACGGTATCCCAGAGCGACATGTCAGAAAGTCAGATCCGTCACACGCCCACTGCTTGGTTCGTGAGGATTGCTGCATCAACCCTCACCCTTGCCATGCCACCTGCTACAAACATCAATGCCTGGCAACCACGCAGGCATTCCTCGAAAAGTCTGGCATCCCCAAGGAGAAAACGGCTATTTCCTTCCAATCTCGCCTGTTGAGAGATCCGTGGCTTGGACCCTACACGGATTATGAGTTGGAGCGCTTCGGCAAAGAAGGCATCAAAAAAATCAAAGTGATGTGCCCTGCCTTTGTCTCTGATTGCCTCGAAACCATTGAGGAAATCGGAATGCAAGGTGTTGAGCAATTTACCGAGGCTGGTGGAGAATCACTCACCCTAGTTCCTTGCATGAATGCACACCCGACCTGGATTAAATTCCTGAGCGGAAGAATAGAGCAGTGGCATAATGAATTGAGTCATCAACATGAGCACGAGCACGCACATGAACATCAAGATACTCACGATCATCACCACGACCATGAGCATGATCACGCACCCAGTGCTTGAGATAAAACGCTAGCGGCGGAGACCGTATACCAATCTCCATAAGCTATACGGATGAACTATCTTGCCCACCTCATGCTGGCAGATGATTCTGATGCGTCGCGCATTGGCAACTTACTTGGTGATTTCACGAAGGGCACTCTGGCCAGCCTTGCTGAAGTTTACCCGGATGAGATCATTCGGGGTATAAAGATGCATCGCGCCGTCGACCGCTTCACTGATTCACATGAGGTTTTTAAAAACTCGCGTGCACTTATTGCCCCAGAGAGGCGGAGGTTTTCTGGCATCATTATCGATATCATTTTCGATCACTACCTATCCGTTCATTGGAATGATTATCATCATCAGCCATTAGAACAGTTTGTCGACGATTTCTACCGAGCCCTTGATGAGCATCCAGAGTGGCGAGCAGGTCGGCTGGCCCGGGCTTTCCCTATGATGAGGCATGAGAATTGGCTGGTCACCTATGCCACCATTGAGGGGGTCGAGCTCACACTAGAACGAGTTTCTCGCAGAGGCAAACGAACGACTCCAATAGCTGGTGGCATCATCGACCTGCGTGACAATTACGCGGAATTCGAGGCAAGCTTCCAGGCTTTCATGCCCAGTTTATTGGATTTCACAGATACGTGGAAAAGTAAGCATTGAGAGCCACGGTCAACGCTCTTCTCCGTCAACCAGTGTTTTCCACACACTGAAATCTTCGTTCAGCATCGTTATATCTGCGCAATAGCCAGCCTCGATTTTCCCGAGCCCTTCCCATCCTAATGACTGCGCTTGGTTCCAGGATGTCGTCTTAATGAGCTCGGACAATGGCAAGCCTGTCCACTCAAACACATTACGCAGACCCTCATTAAAGAGCAACACACTGCCTGCAAGAGCATCGCTATCCTTGAGCCTTGCCTGCCCTTCGTCAACGATCACATCCAAGCCCCCTAGCCGCACTTCACCTGAACCAATCCATGAACCACTCATCGAATCAGTGATCAACATCAACTGATCAATAGGCTTGAGACTAAACATCAGCTTTAAAAAATCAGGGCATAAATGGATACCGTCACAAATCAATTCCATCTTAAGCTCCGCATCTAATAAACCAGAGCCCACCATGCCTATTTCACGATGATGCAGCCCGCTCATCGCATTACCAAAATGAGTCATGTGGGTGAGCCCCGCTTCCTTGGCGAGCATCATCTGCTCATGCGTAGCTGATGAATGTGCCGCAGAGCAAGTAATACCAGCCCTCTTTGCCTCATGAATACAATTGCAGGCACCGTTAACATCAGGAGCGATGGAGGCCAGCGCAACGGGTGCTATTTCATGGATGCGTCTCAGCTCGTCCCAGTTGGGCTCCCGGACAAACTGTGGATTTTGTGCGCCGGCATTGATCCTGTTGATATAAGGCCCCTCCACATGCAGACCAGGAGTTTTACTGTATTCCTGACGATCCATGTATTGCGCACACTTACCTGCAATCTCCTCCAATACATGCTGAGGCTGAGTCAAGGTAGTCGGCAGCCAAGTGGTCACCCCCTCCCCTAGTTTACGTTTAGCAATGTGGCGTATACTTTGCACATCATTGTCACAAACATCTTTGCCATCGGCACCGTGTGCATGGATATCGATAAAGCCCGGCATGACATAACGTCCACCAGCGTCAATTATTTTGTCTGACTTGGGCAGAGCAGCACCAGCCTCATGAACCGCTATAATTTTTCCTGCTTCAAGCTCAATAGAACCCGAGGAAATATCAACATCCGGTGAAATAATATGGGCATTAGAAATGATCAATCGCATCTGCGCAGAGAGGTTATAACCATTCTAGCTTTTACCCAGAATCATATCCTTGGATTTCCAGAAGTATGACCAGCCGGAGATAACCGTCAAAGCAACGGCAGGCCACAGAGATAGAGGAAACAAGAGGTGGTCTTTATGAGATAGATATTGCAAGCCCGTGACCAAAGCGTTGTTAGAATCGACAGGCTCAAAGGTGAGGTAGACCAGTGCGGTGATGATGAAAGTGAGTTGGAAGGTTGTTTTCCATTTTCCAAGTTGATCTGCTGCGATGACTTTACCCTCCTCGATGGCAATCTGCCTAATACCGGTGACCAGAAACTCACGACATAGAATTAAAGCCGTGACCCAAACTGGGCATAAACCTTTAGCAGACAAATAAACAAAACCAGAACAGACCAAAATCTTATCTGCCAGCGGATCCAGAAGCTTTCCGAGTGAGGTAACGAGCCCCATCCTCCGTGCCAAATAGCCATCCAACCAATCAGAGATTGCGCCGAGCACAAAAGCACTGAGCGCGATCGCATAGCCGACAAGCCCCTCGGCAGAGGCGGCAACACAGAAAACAGCCGTTAGAACCAGACGAAAGAGCGTGATCGTATTGGGTAAATTCATGAATAAAGGTGCTGGGTATAGGCCTAATGCGCTGGCCCGTAAGGCACTATGGTCTGACTCTAAGCCAAGGGCAACACTTGGCTTATGAAAAAACTCCTCAAAGAAAGCACCAATAAGTCAGCCGAACGCGCTATCTCACGAATTTATTCAACTTGATATTGCTTCCCGTCGTCTCTCATGAATAATCTGCGCCCTCAACACATCCCCTCAACACATCTATACCAATATGGAAAAATCAGATTTCGGACTAATAGGCCTCGCTGTCATGGGGCAAAATCTCGTACTTAATGTGGAAAGCCGTGGCTTCCAAGTTTCCGTATACAATCGGACTACCTCGACGATGACCGAATTCATCGGTCAAAATCCTGACAAAAAACTTATCGGCTGCGAGACTCTTGAAGAATTTGTCGATTCTCTTGCCAGCCCACGTAAAATTCAAATCATGGTCAAGGCAGGCGGCCCAGTCGATGCTGTCATCGAGTCTTTAATGCCACTTCTCGATAAAGACGACATCATCATTGATGGTGGTAACTCACTCTACACCGATACGGAACGCCGGGACAAA
Source organism: Verrucomicrobiaceae bacterium (assembly GCA_009937455.1). Lineage (GTDB taxonomy): Bacteria > Verrucomicrobiota > Verrucomicrobiia > Verrucomicrobiales > Akkermansiaceae > Oceaniferula. Next base: position 33,713 of record JAACFN010000001.1, read on the forward strand.
TGGTGCAGCGAACATGGACTCCGCTTCATCGGCGCTGGAGTATCAGGAGGCGAGGAAGGTGCACTCAAAGGGCCTTCCATCATGCCTGGTGGCCCACAAAGCACCTGGAAGGTCATGCAGCCAATCTTTGAAGCTATCTCTGCTAAAGTCGAGGGAGAGCCCTGTGTCGTTCACATCGGAGAAGGTGGTGCCGGCCATTTCGTTAAAATGGTTCATAACGGTATCGAGTATGGTGACATGCAGCTCATTTGTGAGGCATACGATATCTTTAAGGCTGCAGGATTTTCTAATGAGGAACTTGCTGACATCTTTGCTGATTGGAACGCTGGCGATTTGGAGAGCTTCCTCATTGAAATCACTGCGAACATCTTCAAGCAAATTGATCCAGAGACAGGCAAGCACATCGTCGACCTCATCGTGGACAAGGCTGGACAAAAAGGCACTGGACGCTGGACGATGATGGAGGCCGTAGATCACGCGATCCCCTTCTCCTGTATCGGAGCATCGGTCGAAGCCCGTATCCTTTCTGCCATTCGTGACCAGAGACTTGCCGCTTCCCATATCCTGACAGGACCATCCAATACGGATTTCAACATGGGCGAACTCGACAAAAAAGAGCTTGTCGAAAAAGTGCGTGATGCTCTTTACGCATCAAAAATCGTCTCTTACGCACAAGGCCTTGACCTCATTTCAAAGGTAGGCGCAGAAAAAGGTTGGGATCTTCAGCTCGGTGAAATTGCCAAAATCTGGCGTGGCGGTTGCATTATTCGTGCGCGCTTCCTCAATCGTATTACCGAAGCATACCAAGGCAGCGACTCACCTACCAACCTCATGCTGGCTCCATTCTTTACTGAGATTCTCACCAAGGCACAGCAAAACTGGCGTGAAGTAGTTTCTCTTGCAGCCCTCAACGGTATACCAGTGCCCAGCTTTGGCGGATCACTCGCATACTATGACAGCTACCGCAGCGAGCGCTTGCCAGCCAACCTCCTTCAAGCACAACGAGACTTCTTCGGCGCACACACCTATGAGCGCCTTGACAAACCAGAGGGCGAGTTCTTTCACACCGAGGACTGGCCTGAGCTTATGGATTAAGTTCTCCCTTATGTATATGCTCTAGAGGTAATCCTCTATGGCAAAAGCCCTTCTGGTTTAGAGGCCGTTGACCGCATTGATCAGCTCACGCAGTCGGCCAAAGTTCCGGTGGCGATGGCGAAATACCAGCCTTGGCAGCGCATCAAGCTGGGGCTCGTCATCTTCTTCGGCTACGGGACCACTTTGCTTAAAGCCCCCACTTTTAAGGATATCTGAAAAATCCTCATGGAGCCTCTTCATCAGGCTTTCAGAGAGCTCTTTTTGCATTCGGATGATAATATTATCACCGATATAGCGATAGGAATGAAAGTTGGAATAAAACCTTCTCACCTCTTCTACCGCTTCATCAACGTCATCGGTTACTTTAAACAAGGCGTAGTCGCTCTCTGAGATCATGCCTAAGCGACTTAAATGCTCCTCGATAAACTGCTGCCAGAATTTCCAATAGGTGCCTCCTTTGGCATCAATGAGTATGAGCGGGTAAATCCTCGTTTTTCCCGTTTGTATAAGCGTTAAAGTTTCGAAAATTTCATCCATGGTGCCAAAGCCACCCGGGAAAGCTACAACAGCATCAGACTCCTTCACAAAGGATAGCTTACGAGTAAAAAAGAAATTGAAATCTACCAGCTTCTCGTCACCCGTAATAAAGGCATTCGCAGACGACTCAAAAGGCAGCTTAATATTCAAACCAAAGCTATCCTCACGCCCAGCCCCTTCGTTACCAGCCGCCATGATGCCTGGCCCCGCACCGGTAATCGTCATGAATCCAGCGTCCCTCATCTTCGCAGCAAATTCCACAGCCGCCTTGTATTCTGCTTCTTCGGGGTTTGTTCTTGCAGAACCAAAGATCGATATCTTACGGCAATTGCGGAAGGGGTAAAACACCTCGTTGGCAACACGCATTTCACGAAGAGCTTGGTTCATCGTCTTGAAGTCTCCCTCGGTAACCGCACCACGTGAGATACGCACTGCCGATATCAACATTTCCGCAAGCATGCAATTTTCCTCACCTCCAGAAATTTCTTTAGCTAGAGCTATAATCCGATCATCTAATTTCTTCTCTCCGGTCGAGCCGATAAAGGAGCAAGACTGAAGGTGGATCATCCCCCCAGTAAAATCTCGTTCTTGGGGAATCTTAGTAGGTGTAACGTGGCGACTCATAGTGAATTTAGATTTGGTATTGTTGTGTTTTAATGATCTCTAAAAGGGAAGATGCTTCTCAAGTGAGATCGACTGACTCGGACAGGCATGAAAAATTACGCGGTCGATGCTGCAGAAGCTTCTTGAAGACGGTGTAGACGCTCTAATGCCTGCCCCGAGTCGATCAACTCTGCAGCTAATTGAACACCCTGCCCCATCGAATCCGCTAAGCCTGCACAAGCGAGGCCTGCACCTGCATTTAACAACACCATCTCACGCTTTGGCCCCGTTTCCTTGCCACTGAGTATATTGGTGAGGATCACTGCATTTTCTGCCGCATCTCCTCCCTCGAGGTCTTTCACATTACAAGTGGAGAAGCCGAAGTCCTCTGGGCTTACCTCTTCATCAACAAGAGACTGATAACGCCCAGATTTACATATCCGTGTCGGCCCCAGCAGGCTGACCTCATCAACTGGGCCCCCATCTGCCGTGCTACCGTGAACCACCCAAGCACTATCGCGGCCAAGGCGCTGAAGAATATCTGCAAAAACAGAATCCATGTCGGGATCACACACCCCCACCAACTGACACTCTGGACGGGCTGGATTTAATAATGGGCCAATGAGGTTGAAAATGGTCCTCGTTCCCTCTTGAGCCAAAATTTTTCTGACGCCAACGACTGCTTTGAAGGCTGGATGATAAATCGGGGCGAACAAAAAGCCAACACCAGCATCCTTCAAGCACTTACGGAAAACCTCAGGGCTAACATCTATCTTAATTCCTAATGCCTCGAGCACGTCAGCGCCCCCGCTTTTGGAGGTGATGCCACGATTACCATGCTTGACGACTACCGCACCACCAGCGGCAATGACGAACATGCTCGTTGTCGACACATTAAAAAGGTTGAGCTTGTCACCACCTGTTCCACAAACATCGATGGTAGGGCCAGTAAAACTCATTTCAGAAACACCTGGGTCAACAGCCCTTTCAAGGAAAGCCTCCACAAATCCTGCAATCTCAGCAGCGGTCTCACCCTTCGCCGTCAAACCCCTAAGAAAAGCCACTTTTTTTTCATCAGTGACACTCTCGCTGAGCAGCATTTCAGTTGCTGCATAAATCTCTCGCAAGTTTAATTCCTTAGCTTCTTCCACATGCTTAATCAGTGCGTCCATACTGGTTAAATCCTATCGGGGGCCGCGGCCTAGAACAAGAAAAATCCGTCTTTCAAACGTGCGCATCATCAGTGCCCATGCCGTCACGATCAATATGAAAACAATGCATGTCCATGTAGATGTCCACCAGTGAGATTCTTGTTTTGCCCACTCGACAATAGGCCGCCTCAGATAGCCGTTGCATAAAAACAAATACACCGAGAGCTGACCTAGCAGCAGCATCGCCGCACCACACCACCTCTGTTTAGCTAAGTAGCCACAAAGACCACGTAACAGCGGCAATAAAAACAAAAGCAATACCACCCTCGAGGGGATCCACAGTTCATAAAAGAAGTTACCTCCAATGAACATCACCACACTTAGCAGAAGCAACCACCATGGTATCATCACCTCTTTGCGACGGGCAAACCAAATCCCCATTGAGCAAACACCAAGGTGGCCAAGAATACTGTGATTAATATTTAGATCAAATTGAGCATAAAGAATATGCCCCAGCACACATTGCAAGATCCAGCCACCCACTAACAAAGCATAAAGCACCTTATCTCCATACTTCTGCAGAGCCCTCCAAACGAAGGGCAATACCAAGTAAAATTGAAGAATCGCACCGATGAACCACCAGGGGCCAATGGGACGATAAACATTTTCCGGGATAAAGTTAGACACCCCAACCATCTGCCGAAGTAAGTTCAAAACATCGTCATGCCATACCTCGCCCCAGCCCACCCGAAAGCCTTCATAGATAACATAGCCTAATGCTGACAGGATGATCGCAGGGTAAAAAGCCTTCCACCTTTTTGTTTGGAACGACCACCAAGCGGGAATCGTAGCGCTATACTTTTTCGTAAGCCCGTAAGCACTGAGGAAAAAAAAGACCTGCACCCCATAGTGACCAAAGTAGGATGCGAGCAGTCGCGGAGCATCCCACGGGTTCTGCCACAGCCCCTCTAGCATCAGCACAACTCTGTCCGCCTGAAAACCAAACTCATTCTCACCTGGAGAACCTGGCATCCAGTGCAAATAATTGTGTGCCATGATCATAACGATCGCCACCGCGCGCAAATAAAAACTCTCGTCCAACGTCATCCCACGCCAAACATAGCCAGAGCATTTCCGCTCCTTGATTTTAGAATGCTCACTTGCCATGAATTTCATCGATAAAGGCTTGGAGATACTTCTTCGCTTTCACCTCCCCTACCCCCTTGATGCGCATACCCGCTTCCACGCTACTCGGGCGCAATCGAGTGAAATGCTCTAGCGTATTGTTAGGGAAAATATGGTAGTGCGGAACGCCGGCCTTCTTCGCTAATGTCGCACGCACGTCCTTGAGCCTTGAATGAAGATGAGTATCAAAATCAAACTCTTCCATCTCAATCTCATTGCCATCCTTTAGGGCGGAATCACTTCCCGCATAGCGATCCGGCCAGACTATTCTGCACTCAGCCTCGCCCAACATTACTTGTTCGCCAAGTGCTGTCAAAGTGATCAAGGGATATTCACCCTTTTGTGTATAAACTAATGCAGCATCATGCAGGGAGCGGAACAGCTCGTTCAAATAGGCCGTGCCACACTCCTTGAGCAAGCCATAGGTAGTGAGTTCGTTCAGGCGCACTCGAAGAATTTCTTGGGATTTGCTACCCATCAGCATCTGCACCACCCTGCCCCTTCCAAACCGCCCATGCCATCCTTCTTCAGTTTTGCGGCTCATTCGCGCAACACCACTCAAGGCTTTACGAACAAGCAATGCCTCGGCTTCACCTGAAGCTACCCTAAGCTCTCCTCCAAAATTATTAGAACAGATATCGCAGTTACCGCATGTCGGAGCATCATCCTCACCAAAGTATTCAAGAATAGCCTGTTGGCGGCATTGCCTGCTGTAACACAGCTTAACCATTTCATCTAGCTTCTGCCTATCCCTGCGCTCTTTTTCTTCCAGCGCCTCGCGGTTGATATCCAGCTC